>CAYSVF010000208.1:0-5359 GCA_964434415.1 uncultured Parvibaculum sp. | reverse complement strand
TCGCTGCAGGTATTGCCGGTTTCGCAATATCCCGACATCGCCCCGCCCACCGTCTCGGTCAGCGCGAGCTATCCCGGCGCCGACGCGCAGGTGGTGGAAGAAAGCATCGCCCAGCCGGTGGAAGATGCGATCAACGGCGTCGACAACATGATCTACATGAAGTCGGCCTCCAACGCGGACGGCTCCTACTCGCTTACCGTTTCCTTCGCCGTCGGGACCGATCCCGATCTGGCGACGATGAACACGCAGACACGGGCGGCGCAGGCGGAAGCAAACCTTCCGGAAGATGTTCAGCGGACGGGCGTCACCGTCAGGAAGCAGTCCGGCGACATTCTGCAGCTCTACGGTTTCTATACGACCGGCGACAAGTTCGACCGGTTGTTCCTGTCCAACTATCTGACGCTGAACGTGCTGAACGAATTGAAGCGCGTCGATGGCGTGGGTAATGCGCAGATATTCGGCGCCGCCGATTATTCGATGCGCATATGGATCGACAATCCGCAATTGCTCACCAATCTGGGGCTCACCAACCAGGACCTCATTCGGGCGATCCGGAACCAGAACGTGCAGGCGCCTGCGGGTACGCTGGGCGCCGCGCCGCTTTCCGACGACCAGTCGCTTCAGTTGACGGTTCGCACCGAGGGACGCCTCAAGACGGCCGAGGAATTCGGCAATATCGTCGTCCGGGCCGAACCCGACGGCTCATTCGTCCGGCTCAAGGATGTGGCGCGCGTCGAGCTCAGTTCCAAATCCTTCGGCGAGAACGCGACGCTTGACGGCAAGCCGTCGGCGGCGCTGGCCGTCAATCTGGCGCCCGGTGCCAATGCGGTGACGACGGCCGAAGCCGTGCAGGCACGGCTTGAAGAACTTTCGAAGCGTTTCCCCGAGGGCCTCCACTACACGAAGATGATCGACGGCGCCGACTTCGTGAACGAAATGATCGCCAAGGTGGCCGAGACGCTTCTGGAAGCCTTCGCGCTTGTCGCCATCGTCGTCTTCGTATTTCTGGGCCGGCTCCGCCCGACAGTCATCCCGCTGCTCGCGGTGCCGGTCGCGATTATCGGTGCCTTTACGGTTCTTCTCGCTTTCGGCTATTCGGCCAATACGATCTCGCTGCTCGCCCTGGTGCTCGCCATCGGTATCGTCGTCGACGATGCCATCATCGTGGTGGAGAATGTCGAACGCGTGATGGAGGAAGAGCCGGACCTCACGCCCGCACAGGCCGCGCATAAGGCAATGGGTGAAATCGCCGGCTCCATCATCGCCATCACGCTGGTGCTGCTGGCGGTCTTCATCCCCGTGGCCGTCCTCCCCGGCTCGTCCGGCGTGCTCTTCCGGCAGTTCGCCGTGGCGATCTCCGCCGCCATGGTGATCTCGGGCATCAACGCGCTGACGCTCACCCCTGCGCTCTGCGCCATGTTCCTGCGGCCCGGCGAACCGGCGAGCTTCATGCGTCCGGTCTCTTCCTTCATCCACAAGGCCGCCGGGAAATATGCCGCTTTCATCGGTCGCTTCGTGCGTGTGGCATTCGTCTCTCTTGGCGCTGTGGTGGTGGTCGCGATCGTCGCCTTCCTGGCCATTCGCTATACGCCGGCCGGTTTCGTGCCCGATGAGGACAAGGGCTATGTCATTGCCATCTATCAGCTGCCGGCAGGCGCGTCGCTCAACCGCACCATTGCCATCGGCGACAAGGCCGTGAACGTTATCCGCAAGGACCCGGCGGTCGACAATGTGGTCCGCGTAGCGGGGATCGACATTCTGGGCGGCGGCTCGGCCCCCAATGCCGGCGTGATGTTCATCAAGCTGAAGGACTATGCGCAACGCCGCTCACCCGACCTTTATGCGCCGGCGGTTCTCGGTCGTCTCGTGCCTCAACTCATGGCTATTCCCGGCGCGAACTTCATTCCGCTGAACCCGCCCGCGATCAACGGCATGGGACGGGCCGGCGGCTTCGAATACATTCTGGAAGCGCTGCAAGGCCAGTCGCCGACGGACATGGCCGCCGTCACCCGCGCCCTCATGGTCGCGGGAAATCAGCAACCCAAAATCGGCTCGCTCTTTTCCACATTCGATGCGTCGACGCCGCAGGTGCGCCTCGACATCGACCGAGACAAGGCACAAACGCTCGGCATCACCATCAGCGATGTCTTCACCGAACTGCAGTCGCAGCTGGGCGGCTACTACGTCAACGACTTCAATCTGTTCGGCCGCACCTGGACGGTCTATCTGCAGGCGGCGAAGGAATATCGATCGCGCATCGACGACATCTACGCCATTCAGGTGCGTAACGACCAAGGCAAGATGGTGCCGATATCGAGCTTCGCCACCGCGCATCTCGATTCCGGCCCGCGCCAGATCACGCGATACAATAACTATCGCGCCGTCTCCCTGAACGGCACGGCAGCGCCGGGATACGGTCTCGGCGAGGCCATGAATGCGATGGAAAAGATCAGTCCCGAGACGCTGCCCTCCGGCTATGCCTATGAGTGGACGGGCCTTGCCAAACAGCAGCAGGAAGCGGCGGGCCAGACGGGCCTGGTGCTCGGCCTTGCCTTCGTCTTCGCCTATCTCTTCCTTGTCGCTCTCTATGAAAGTTGGGTGATCCCCGCCGCCGTGCTGTCGTCGGTGGTCGTCGCGGTGCTCGGCGCCATGTTCGGCATCTGGATCGCAGGGCTCAGTTTCGACCTTTACGCCCAGATCGGCATCGTTGTGCTGGTGGCGCTGGCGGCGAAGAATGCGATCCTCGTCAACACCTTCGCGCTGGAACAGCGCTCGTCCGGCGCGGATCTCGACCATGCGGCGACGCACGGCGCGGAGATGCGGTTCCGCCCGGTGATGATGACGAGCTTTGCCTTCATCATGGGGCTTGTGCCGCTCGCCACGGCGTCCGGCCCGGGCGCAGGCGCCATGGTCGCGGTCGGTGTGCCGGTTCTCTTCGGCATGCTGTTCGCGTCGAGCTTCGGGATGCTTCTTATCCCGCTTCTCTTCCACACCTTCCAGCAATGGCGCGAGAAAATCGGCGGCTGGAAACCGGGCATGGAAACGGTTCCGGGTGCCGAACCCGACATCTGAATTGCTCCGCTCCCTCGCGGAGCATGAACGGGCGGATCCCCCCTCTCCCCCTTTTGCGGGATCCGCCCGTTCTATCCCCTCCACGCCACGCTTTCCCTTTGCGTTTCTTCCACCGCGCCATGCTGCTAACCTCGATGACAAGAGGAAGGACCGGCGCATGAAAAGAATGACAGCCTATGCCGCAGCGCTGCTGATCGCAGGATTTGCGATGTTCGTCTCCGTCGCGCACGCGGAAGCACCCGGCGTTCCCGTCACGTTGAACGGCTACAGCGCCATTGACGGCGACGACCTCACCATTACCGGCGAGACATCGGCCCCGGACGGGGCATGGCTGATCTTCGCGACCTATTCGGTCGAGACACCGCGTATCCGCAAGAGAAGCTATATGCTCGTGAAGCACGGCCGGTTTTCCGCGCAGGTGAACATCCATGGCTGGCCGACCGGCGAGATCGAAACCGACATCCATTTCCAGACCATGCTGCCCGAACGCGAGCAACCGGCCATCGTGTTCCAGAAATACGGCGCCAAAGGAGAACGGATGACCGGCAAGACGGTGGTGCAGCAAGGCGAGTCCTACCGCGCCGCCGTCATCGAACTACGCGCCTATAATCCCTGACCGGTCAGGCCACGAAGATTTGCGGGCAGCCCCGCGCGGGATGCTCGAGCACGCGCAGATCGATTCCGTAAAGCGCGCTGAGCCGTTCTTCGGTCAGTACTTCGCGAGGCGTTCCCTCCGCGACGATACGCCCCCTGTCGAGAATGGCGACGCGATCGGCATGGAAGGCGGCGAGATTCGGCTCGTGCAGAATGGCAAAGACCGACGCTCCATCCCCGTTCAATGCTCTGGCGCGGGCGAGGATGTGGTATTGATGAGTGAGGTCGAGATTGTTGGTCGGCTCGTCAAGCAACAGGTAGCGCGTCCGCTCATTGGCATGCGAGGGCCATATCTGTGCCAGCACGCGTGCCAGTTGTACGCGCTGGCGTTCGCCGCCCGACAACGTCGTATATTGCCGTTCGCACAGATGTGCGACGCCTGCCGCATCGAGCGCGTCCTGCGCGATACGGGCATCTTCCTCTTCTTCGGTTCTGCCGATATGAGGGCTTCGTCCCATCAGCACGACATCCATGACATCGAACCCGAAACTCAGCTCCGATTGCTGCGGCAGCACGGCCCGGCGGCGCGCCAGTGCCGCCGCGTCATGCGCTGCAAGCGGCACATTGTCGAGGTAAACCTCCCCCGCATCGGGCGACAGCGTGCCTGCAAGCGCAGAAATCAGCGTCGTCTTGCCTGCGCCATTGGGCCCGATCACGGCCAGAAATTCGCCTGGGCGCATTTCGAGCGACACATTGTCCAGAATGGTCTTGCCGCCCCGTATCACAGTCAGGTCGCGCGCTTCCAGCATCACAAACCTCCCCGGCCCTGCTGGCGTATCAGGAGCCAGATGAAGAAGGGTCCGCCGACGGCGCTGGTGATGACGCCGATGGGCAGCTCCGCCGGCAGCACGATGAGCCGCGCGGCCAGGTCGGCGACAAGCAGAAGCGATGCGCCGCCCATGGCCGCCAGCGGTAAAAGCTGGCGATGATCGGGGCCCAGCGCGAGGCGGATCATATGCGGCACCACCAGCCCCACAAATGCGATGATACCAGTAAAGGCAACAGTGCCGCCCGTGGCAAGCGCTGCGCAGACCAGGACCAGCCGCTTGGCGCGCTCCACGTCGAAGCCCAGGTGTCTCGCCTCCGCTTCGCCCAGCAGCAAGGCATTGAGCCCCCTTGCAAGCGCGATGAAAGCAAACGCCGGCAGGAGGACACATGGCGCGGCGAACAAGACCGCTTCCCATGTCGCGGAGGCAAGACTTCCCAGCATCCAGAAATTGAGGTCACGCAGCTGCTCGTCGCTGGCGACAAAGACGGAAAGCCCGATGGCCGCACCCGCCATCGCATTGATGGCAATGCCTGCGAGTAACATCGTCACCACGTTGATCCGTCCACCGATGGCCCCGATCCTGTAAACGAGCAGGACCGTTACCGCCGCGCCCGAGAAGGCCGCCAGCGGCACGAGCCAGGCCATAAGAAAATGCGGCAACACCGCGCCCAGCGCCGAAGCGAACAGGATGACGCCGATCACGCCGATCGCGGCCCCGCTGGAAACGCCGATGAGACCGGGATCGGCCAGCGGATTGCGGAAGAGCCCTTGAAGCGCGGCCCCCGACACCGCCAATGCCGAACCGCTCAATACGGCGAGGCAGGCGCGCGGCAGGCGGATGGAGAGGAACACATTGGCCTCTAC
>CAYSVF010000207.1:0-5384 GCA_964434415.1 uncultured Parvibaculum sp. | reverse complement strand
GTTTTCCGCCGATATTGCTTCAGGGACAGAACCGAACCATGAGCCCCTCTGCCGATCGTATCCTTCACCTGCTCAAGCGAGACGGGCCGCTCACCGCCGACATGCTGGGGGAGGAACTCGGCATGACGGGCATGGGCGCGCGTCGCCATCTGGAAAATCTCGCGACGGACGAGCTGGTCGAAACCTTCGACCGGGTGGAAGGCGTCGGACGGCCGAAGAAATTCTGGGCGCTGACGCAGAAGGGCCATGACCGCTTCCCCGATATGCATGACGAACTGGTGGCGCAGATGATCGGCGATGTGCGCCGCGTTTTCGGCGAGGCCGGGCTGGAGCGGCTTATCGCTGAGCGTGAGCGCCAGATGCAGAAAAGCTATGGCGATGCGACGAAGCATGCCGGCTCGCTCCGCGACAAGCTGGAGGTACTGGCCGAGCAGCGGACGCGCGAAGGGTATATGGCGCGGGTGGAAGCGCTGGACGAGCCCGGGACATATGTGCTGATCGAGGACCATTGCCCGATCTGCGCGGCGGCGCGGAGCTGCCAGAATTTCTGCCGGTCGGAATTCGACATCTTCCGCGCGGTGCTGGGTCCGTCGGCCGAAATCGAGCGTATGGAATATCTGTTCGAGGGCGGCAGGCGCTGCGCCTATCGGATCAGCGAACGGGTTTGAAGGCCTTGCCGCTTGCCCGTCCCCTGGCTTTTTTCGGGGACTGGCCACGCGCCTTCAACTGGCCGGCGCGCAGGGTGGATTCGTCCTCGAAAAGCTCTGCGAGTTTTTCGGTGAGTGCGCCGCCAAGCTGTTCGGCATCCACGATGGTGACCGCGCGGCGATAGTAGCGCGTCACGTCATGGCCGATGCCGATGGCGATGAGTTCCACCGGCGACATGGTTTCGATCTGCTCGATCACGCTGCGCAGATGCTTTTCCAGATAATTGCCCGCATTCACCGACAGCGTGCTGTCGTCGACCGGCGCACCGTCGGAAATCACCATCAGGATACGGCGCTGCTCGGGGCGGCCCAGCAGGCGGTTATGCGCCCAGATCAGCGCCTCGCCGTCGATGTTTTCCTTCAGCAGGCCTTCGCGCATCATCAGGCCGAGATTGCGGCGTGCCCGGCGCCACGGGCTGTCGGCGGATTTGTAGACGATGTGGCGAATGTCGTTGAGGCGGCCGGGCTGGGCGGGCTTGCCTTCCGCAAGCCAGCGTTCGCGCGACTGCCCGCCCTTCCAGGCGCGGGTCGTGAAGCCGAGGATTTCCACCTTCACGCCGCAGCGTTCGAGCGTGCGCGCGAGAATGTCTGCGCACATCGCCGCGACCGTGATGGGGCGGCCGCGCATGGAGCCGGAATTGTCCAGCAGCAGCGTCACCACCGTGTCGCGGAAATCGGTATCGCGCTCGATCTTGAAGGAGAGCGGCTGCATCGGGTCGGTGACGACGCGGGTGAGGCGGGCCGTGTCCAGCATGCCTTCCTCCAGGTCGAACGACCAGGAGCGGTTCTGCTGCGCCTGAAGGCGGCGTTGCAGCTTGTTGGCCAGCCGCGAGACGACGCCCTGCATCTGCTGCAATTGCTGGTCGAGATACTGGCGCAGCCGCGTCAGCTCTTCGATGTCGCAAAGCTCTTCGGCCTCGATCGTCTCGTCATATGCCTGGGTGAAGATCTTGTAGGCGGCCTTGTTCTTGTCTTCGCCGAAATTGTTCGGGCGCCAGGGCTGCTGACCTTCGCTCTGGTCGTCCTCGGCTTCGCCTTCCATCGGCATGTCGTCGGCATCGACTTCGACGGTCTGCTCGTCGCCTTCCTCGCCTTCGCCTTCGGAATATTCGACCTGATCGGCGGAGGCGCCTTCGGGCTGCTCGGCTTCGCCGGACTGACTGTCGTCGGAGCTTTCCTCGCTCTGGCCTTCCTGATCGTCGTTGTCGCCGGAATCCTCGCCGCTGTCTTCGCCGAGATCTTCGCCCATATCGAGGTCGCGCAGAAGATCGCGCGTCGCACGGGCAAAGGCCGTCTGGTCTTTCAAAAGGTCATGCAGATGTTCGAGCGACTCGCCGGCCTTGTCTTCCACCAGCTCGCGCCATTGCGCCACCAGCTTTTCGGCGGCGGGTGGCGGTGCTTCGCCGGTCAGCTTTTCGCGCACGATCATGGCCAGCGCTTCGGAAAGCGGGGCTTCGTCGCGCGAGGTGATCTTTTCGTAGCCGCGTTCGTGAAATTTCTGCTGAAGCGCCGCGGCGAGGTTGTGCGCCGTGCCTTCCATCTGCGTGGCGCCGATGGCTTCGCAGCGCGCCTGCTCGAGTGCGTCGAAAATCTGAAGCGCTTCGCCGCCCTTGGGCTGCAGCTTGATGGCCGTCTTGTCGTCGTGATGGGCAAGGCGCAGGGCGTAGGAATCCGACACGCCGCGCACGCGGGCCACTTCTTCGGGCGGAAGGTGCCGGCTCGGCATGGGCAGGCGCGCGCGCAGGCCCCGCAGGCCGGGGGCCTCCGTGCCATAGGTCACGTTCAGCTCGGGCTCTTCCGACATGGTTTTCATGGCGGTAGTCAGCGCGCGCTTGAACGGTTCTGTCGGTCCTTCCTTGGCCATAGCTCGTGCGATGCCTAACGACGCAGTGTCAGTAAATGGAAGCTCAGGCGACCTTCACATTGGCCGCCGATTCCGGGAGGTCCTCGCCGAAGCAGCGCTGGTAGAACTCGGCCACGGTGGCGCGTTCCAGCTCATCGCACTTGTTGAGGAAGGTCACCCGGAAGGCGAAACCGACATCGCCGCCGAAGATTTCGGCATTTTCCGCCCAGGTGAGGACGGTGCGCGGGCTCATCACGGTGGAGATATCGCCATTGATGAAGGCGGAGCGGGTGAGATCGGCCACGCGCACCATGGCGGAGACCGTCTTGCGGCCTTCCTCGGTGTTGTAGCTCTTCACCTTGGCCAGCACGATATCGGTCTCGGCATCATGCTCCAGATAGTTGAGCGTGGTGACGATGTTCCAGCGGTCCATCTGGGCCTGGTTGATCTGCTGCGTGCCGTGATAGAGGCCCGACGTGTCGCCAAGGCCGACCGTGTTCGCCGTCGCAAAGAGGCGGAAGGCCGGGTGCTGGCGGATGACGCGGTTCTGGTCGAGCAGCGTCAGCTTGCCCGAGGCCTCCAGCACGCGCTGGATCACGAACATCACGTCCGGACGGCCCGCATCATATTCGTCGAAAACGAGCGCGACGGGATGCTGGCAGGCCCAGGGCAGGATGCCTTCGCGGAATTCGGTGATCTGCTTGCCTTCCTTCAGGACGATGGCGTCCTTGCCGACAAGGTCGATACGACTGATATGGCTGTCCAGATTGATGCGGACGCAGGGCCAGTTGAGGCGGGCCGCCACCTGTTCGACATGGGTGGACTTGCCGGTGCCGTGATAGCCCTGAACGATCACGCGGCGGTTGAAGGCAAAGCCTGCAAGGATCGCCAGCGTGGTGTCGTGATCGAACAGATAATCCGGGTCGAAATCCGGCACATATTCGTTCGGCTCGGAAAAGGCCGGAACCTGCATGTCGACATCGATCTTGAAGACTTCACGGACATCGAGCTTCTTGTCCGGCAGCATTTCAGAGATGCCATTTTCCTGTTCGACGCTCATACTAACCTGCTTCCCTGCCTCAAATTTCTCAATCGCGGCTTTTCGCCGTCTATGATCCAATCAATCCGGTTTCGGCCTCATCGCAAAACGCTCCGGCGTTCCGCGCAGGCCGCGCGAATGCGCCGTGGCCGGCTTTCGACCAGCCTCCGCCGCTCATTATCTGCTGCAGACTAGCAGAAACCGCTCTTTCGGAGATAGTCGTAGGCCTGTATCACGCTTCGCAAGCGCTCTTCGGCCGACCGGTCGCCGCCATTGGCGTCCGGATGATGCCTCTTCACCAGTTCCTTATACCTTGACTTGATGTCGTTCAAGGATGCGGTCTCGTCCAGGCCCAGCGTGTCCAGCGCCTTGCGCTCCAGTGTGCGCGGTTTACGCCGGGGACGGCTGTCGTCCTGCGAGGCCTGCCTGATCTTCTCCCAGGCGAAAAGTTCGTGCGGATCGTTGTAGCTCTCGGCCTTGAAGTAGCGGGGATTGACGCGGGTGCCGAAGCCGGTGGCTGCGGCATTGACGCCCAGCCCCCAGGTCGGCCGGTGGCCCGTGGCCGCATCGCGCTGGAAACGCGCGATTTCAGCGTCGTTCATGCCCTTGAAATAGTCGTAGGAGGCATTGAACTCGCGGATGTGATCCTCGCAAAACCAGGCATATTGGTCTTCTGCCGTGAGTTCCTCGCCCGGTTTCTGGTCGCGCGCGGTCAGCCGGGGCGCCCTGTGGCTGCCCGGCCGGTTGCATCCGGCCCATTCGCAGCGGCGGCGCTGCTGTTGCTGCTGGCGCGCCGCCCGCGCTTTCGCGGCAGGTTGTTCCATGCCGCGCTGTTTGCGTGGTGCGATCCGAATGGAATCGAAATATTTCGAGTTCAACTTCACGTTGTATCCGTCTTGGGGAATCCGTGTTGTCCCTTTGGGGAATTATGGGTTGGCGATCCCGCCTAAACAAGGAAGGATCGCGCGCAATGCCCTCCAATCATTGCCGAATGACGGCTATGACCGGCAGTGATAGAAGGGCGAAGATTTCAAGAGGTCCGGATATGTCGGTTGCCGAAACCATTCGCCGCAAGCTTGAAGAGGGGTTGACCCCTTCGACTCTCGTGATCGAGGACCAGTCGCATCTGCATGAGGGACATGCCGGGCACCGGCCCGGCGGCGAAAGCCATTTTCATGTGACCATCGTCTCGGAGGCGTTCAATGGCGTGTCGCGCGTGCAGCGGCACCGCATGGTGACGTCGCTTCTTGCCGCCGACATGGGTAATCCCATCCATGCGCTTGCCCTGAAGACGCTGACGCCTGCGGAAGCCGAAAAGGACGACGCGCGTTAGGGCGCGCTAGACGGCGACCGGCGTTACGCGAAGCTGGGTGATCTGGTTGCGCTGGCGCCGCAGGACTTCGAAGCGGAAGCCGTAAAAGGTGAAGGCCTGGCCGACTTCGGGAATGGTCTGGGCTTCGTGGATGACCAGCCCCGCGATCGTGGTGGCTTCCTCGTCGGGGAGGTGCCAGTCCAGGGCGCGGTTGATGTCGCGAATGGGCACGCTGCCCGAAGCGAGGATGGAGCCGTCGGCCTGAATGCGCAGGCCGGTGACCTCGATATCGTGTTCGTCGGAAATTTCGCCGACGATTTCCTCCAGAATGTCTTCCAGCGTGATGAGGCCCATCAGCGCGCCATATTCGTCGACGACGAGGGCGAAATGCGCCTTCCGGCGCAGGAAGGCATTGAGCTGGTCCTGAAGCGCGGTGCTGTCCGGCACGAACCAGGGCTCGGCGGCGATGTCGAGGATCTGCAC
>CAYSVF010000206.1:0-5413 GCA_964434415.1 uncultured Parvibaculum sp. | reverse complement strand
GGTTCAGGAACTTGATCATGGCCTCCTCGGAATCGAGCATGCCCTCGTCCATATTGACGTCGATGATCTGCGCACCGTTTTCGACCTGCTCGCGCGCCACCGTCAGCGCGTCGTCGTAACGGTCTTCCTGGATCATCTTCCGGAAGCGCGCGGAACCCGTCACATTGGTCCGCTCGCCGATATTGATGAAATTCGCCGTGGTCTGAGTCATCTCGCCCCGATCCTGCATTCTGTAAATTCAACTGGTCGCAAGCGCGCCCTTCTCGGCGCGCCGGGCGGACATCAATCCGCCGCGAAAGGCTCAAGGCCCGAAAGCCGCATCTTCCGTTCGATCTCGGGCACCTCGCGCGGTTTGCCCGATTTTGCCGCCTCGGCAATCGCCTTGATGTGATCGGGCGTGGTGCCGCAGCAGCCGCCCAGAATGTTGACGATGCCCGACGAGGAGAACTCGCCGACAAGCTTCGACATCTGCTCCGGGCTTTCGTCATATTCGCCCATCTCGTTGGGCAGGCCCGCATTGGGATGCGCGGACACATAGGTGTCGGCGATGCGCGACAGCGTATCGATATGCTGGCGCATTTCCGCCGCGCCCAGCGCGCAATTGAGCCCGATGGAGAACGGCTTCACATGGCGGACGGAATTCCAGAAGGCTTCCGGCGTCTGGCCGGAGAGAAGCCGGCCGGACATGTCCGTAATCGTCCCGGAAATCATGATCGGCAGGTCGAGACCCGTCTCCTCCAGCACATCCTGGATCGCATAGAGCGCGGCCTTGGCGTTGAGCGTATCGAACACCGTCTCCACCAGAAGCGTATCCGCGCCGCCTTCGATCAGGCCCTTGGCCGCCTCCTTGTAGGCGGCGTGGAGCTTGTCGAAATCGATATTTCGGAAGCCCGGATCGTTCACATCCGGCGAGATGGACGCCGTGCGGTTGGTCGGCCCGAGCGTGCCCGCGACATAGCAGACGCGGCCCGGATTTTCCTCTTCGCAGAGATCCGCCGCCTCGCGCGCAATGCGGGCGCTTTCCACATTCATCTCATAGGCGAGATCTTCCATGTGGTAGTCGGCCTGGGCGATGCGCGTGGCGCCGAAAGTGTTGGTTTCGGCGAAGTCCGCGCCCGCGCGGTAATACTTCAGATGGATCTCGCGCAGAATGTCGGGCTGGACGAGCGAAATCAGCTCGTTATTGCCCTTCACGTCGCTCTCGTAATCCTTGAAGCGCTCGCCGCGATAATCCTCTTCACCCAGTTTGTATTCCTGGATCATGGTGCCCATGGCGCCATCGAGAATGAGCACGCGCTTCTTCACTTCCTCGCGGAGATAGGCGATGCGCTCTTCGCGCGTCTTGGGATGAGACATGAGTGTCTTCCTTGTATTCGAATTCAGCGTTTGAAACTCAGGCAGGCCCTGCGCCCCTTATCAGGCGGGCTCCGCGACGGCGGCATGTTTCGGGCGCATGCCCAGCACATGGCAGATCGCGAAAGTCAGGTCGGCCTGGTTCAGCGTGTAGAAGTGGAAACGGTCGAACCCGTAGCCGCGCAGCGTGTTCACCTGTTCGGTGGCCACATAGGCCGAGATGAGCTTGCGCGTCGGCAGATCCTCGTCGAGACCGATGTAATATTCCTCGAGCCAGTCCGGCACGGAGGCGCCGCAGCGGCCGGCCATGCGCTTGATGCCCTTGAAATTGGTGGTCGGCATGATGCCCGGCACGATGGGCGCATCGATGCCCGCCGCGCGCGCCTTTTCAAGGAACTCCGCATGGCGGTCCGTATCGAAAACGAACTGGGTGATGGCCCGGTCCGCGCCCGCTTCGATCTTGCGCTTCAAAAGCTCGATATCGGCTTCGAGCGTCTTCGATTCCGGATGCTTTTCCGGATAGGCGCTCACCGACACTTCGAAATCGGCGATCTTCTTGATGCCCTCGATCAGGTCCGGCGTGGACTGATAGCCCTCCGGATGCGGCTCGTAAGGCGCGCCAAGCTCGGGCATGTCGCCCCTGAGGGCCACGATGTGGCGGATCCCCGCATCCCAATAGCCGCGGATGATCTCGTCGGTCTCCGCCTTGGAGGCGCCGACGCAGGTCAGATGCGCGGCCGGCTGGAGCGAGGTCTCGTTGCGGATGCGCTTCACCGTGTCATGCGTGCGTGTGCGCGTGGACCCGCCCGCCCCATAGGTGACGGACACGAATTGGGGGTTAAGCGGTTCCAGTCGCTTGATCGATTTCCAGAGCGCTTCTTCCGCCTTGTCGTCCTTGGGCGGAAAAAACTCGAACGACACCTGCGTGCGTTCGTCGCCGGTCTTGCGGCTGTCAAAACCCATATTACTTGGCTCCTTCGAGTTGGCGCGCCTGCTTTGCCCCTGTGCCTTTCGCGGCCGGCGTTTCCGCCTTCTCCGCTACCCAGATCAGGACGGTCAGCTTGGCGTCGTCATCCTTCTTGTTTTCTGTTTCAGGCGGCAGGCGCCTGACTTCCTTGAGGGACAGCCCGGCTTCGCTCAGCCAGTCCGCCACCTCCTCCTCTGAGAACCCGAGGCGCCGGTGCTGATGTTTCTCGCGCAGAAAGTCGAGATCGTGCGGCGCAAAATCCGCGATCAGCAGGCGTCCGCCCGGTTTCATCACACGGGCAGCCTCGGTAATGGCCGCCCCCGGCTCGTCCAGGTAATGCAACACCATGTGCAGCGTCACCAGATCCACCGTGTTGTCCTGTACCGGCAGGTCGTAGAGATCGCCCTGCCGTACCGAACAATGCTCAAGCTCCGGCTGGGCGAGATGCGCACGCGCAAAGCCCAGCATTTCCGGACTAAGGTCGATGCCGTAGCCCGTTTTGGCGCGCGGCCCGAACAGCTCCAGAAGCCGCCCGGTGCCGGTGCCCAGATCCAGCATCACATCCATGCTCTCGTCGCCCGACAGGTCCAGCAAAGCCGCCTCGACCTTGTCCTCGGGCACATAGAGGGACCGGATCCGGTTCCACTCTTCGGCATTGGCGCGGAAATATTCCGCCGCCTTTTCGGCCCGCGCCGTGCGAACCGCCTCAAGCCGCTCCAGATCGCGTGCGATCACGAGATCCTCCGACGGGATCAGGCTCACCAGTTGCTCGGCGAGATCGGCCACCGGGCCTGCGCTCGCCAGCCGGTAGAACACCCAGCTCCCCTCGCGAAACCGCTCCAGAAGCCCAGCCTCGCACAGAAGCTTGAGATGACGGCTCACCCGCGGCTGGCTCTGCCGCAGGATCTGCGTCAGTTCCGTCACCGTCAGTTCGCTCCTTGCCAGAAGCGCCATCAGCCGCAGACGAGTAGGCTCGCCTGCCGCCCTCAAACCTGAAAGAAGCTGCTCCACGCGCTGTCCTCCGTTAATCAACGCGCAGATATAAACATATCTTTATGTGTTTTTCAAAGGCCTGTTCGCCGAAACTGCCTCCGTCCGCAGCAATTCGGCAACAGCCATGGTTAAAATGGCCGATTGCCGCCGCAGCCGCATCTGGCAGCCACCCCTTACTTATGGTACCTAGAAGCCAAGCTGGACCGCTGAGTTGCGCCCCCCGAATGCAATTTTTCCGGCGCATTCATTGGAATTTAAGCGATCTGAACGACTTTGGATGTGAGGGGTACCGGGGGTACCGCCGACATTGCCGAAGCTGAGGACGCAACCGCCGTGCATATGTTTGCCGGTGGCAATGGGGTTCTGACACCCTACTTTGTTGTATCCGACGCCAATACGGCACCGGGATGACGGGCAGAAAGAATGATGAAGAGAATGGTGACGCCTCTGAAAAGGCGGCTGACAGCAAATAGCGCGGCCCTCATTCTGGCAATCGCAGCCCTGACGGCGACGTCGCAAAGCGCTTTCGCGGTCTCCGCGGGCGGCGATTCGACGGCGATGCAGGCCGCAAACGCCGATTCGGACCCTGCCGACGCCGATGATTCCAACGATCCTCTGGAACCGGCCAACCGCTATTTCTTCGAGCTGAACCGCTTTCTGGACACCATCGCCCTGAAACCCATGGCGACCTGGTATCGCGGCGTCGTGCCGGGCGTGGGCCGGAATGCCGTTCGCAACTTTCTCGACAATCTGAAAAGCCCGGTGATTCTCGCCAACGACCTGCTGCAGGGAGAGTGGGACCGCGCAGGTACCACCGCCGAACGCTTCGGCATCAACTCGACCGTCGGCGTGCTGGGCCTTTTCGACCCGGCCGAGGGATGGGGCATGCCGCAGCACAGCGAAGATTTCGGCCAGACGCTGGGCACATACGGGGTGAGCGAAGGCCCCTATCTCTATCTGCCGGTGCTCGGCCCCGCCCCGCCCCGCGACCTCACGGGCTTCGCCGTGGACCAGTTCTTCGATCCGCTCACCTATATCTACTGGAACAAGCCCAAGACGGTACCGATGACGCGCTTCGTGGTGAACGGCATCGACCAGCGCGCCCGCAGTCTCAACGCGCTCGATCAGATCGAGCGCACCTCCGTGGACTATTACGTGACGATCCGCAGCCTGTATCGGCAGAGCCGCAGGAACGAGATCGCCAATGGCCGCACGGATGTGAACGACCTGCCGGATATCGAAAACCTAAATTTCGACACAAACGAACCGAACACTCCAGAAAGTTGATTGAGATCGCCAAGGCGAAATCGGCTGCTGGGGCCGGGGTACCCAATACGCGGTGAGAACCCGCGAAAGGAGACGATTGAATGACGATCACCTCCCCGAAGCCGGCGGCTACCGGCTTCTTTCAAACCTTTCTGGCCGCCGTGGCCAAGCCCGTGGGAACCGCGGCGCTGGCGCTGGGCATCTCTCTTTCGGGCCTGCTGGCGGCAACGCCCGCCAGCGCCGCTGCCAACCAGGACGCCGTCAAGTTCGTCGAGAATCTGGGCGCGGAAGCCATCGACGTCATTTCCGACAAGTCGGCGGGCAAGCCGGCCATGGAAAGCGAATTCCAGACGCTGCTGCAGAAGAATGCCGATCTGAAAAAGATCGCCGCCTTCTCGCTGGGCCGCTATGTCCGCACGCCGAACGACGCCCAGAAGGCGGAATATCTCAAGCTCTTCGAGACCTTCATCGTGAAGGTCTATGTGACCCGCCTCTCCGACTATAATGACGAGAAATTCGACGTGACGGGGTCGCAGGAGAAAGGCTCCAAGGGCCGCGAAGTAATCGTGTCGAGCCAGATCAAGTTCACCAATGGCCGCCAGCCGGTGGAAGTGAAATGGTGGCTGCTGCGCGAAGGCGACAGCTTCAAGGTCTTCGACGTGAACGTCGCCGGCATCTGGCTCGCCCAGGAGCAGCGCGACCAGTTCACCACGATCCTGAACAGCAATAACGGCGACTACTCCGCCCTGCTCGATCGCCTGAAAACGCAGATTGGCAACGCCGAAATGATTTCTGTTAGACACAACCCGAGCACGCAAGACAGGCAGACAGCCC
>CAYSVF010000205.1:0-5423 GCA_964434415.1 uncultured Parvibaculum sp. | reverse complement strand
GCGGAATCATAATCCGCGTGTCGGGGGTTCGAGTCCCTCCTCCGCTACCACCTTTGGTCAGACCCAATAAAATCAATAGGTTACGAGAGGCCTCGCGGTGCGGTTTCGGTACCATTTGTACCAGTCGGCTGTACCGGAAGCCAAGGCTAATTCCCCCAGGTGCCAAGGTTGACGCAAACCGATTCCGGACGCTCAGGTAGTTCGGCCACGAATGGGGTGGCCGTAGCAGTTCGACAGACCCGGACACCTACAGAGAGACGGCTACCCCGAATCTGATTGTAGCAGTCGGAGTTGTGTCCCCATCGGTCGATCCCCCGAGAGTCGTGAAGGCTCGAAGCGAGGAGGTCGCTCGCCAGTTGACGCCTATCGAGCTCTCGATCCAGTTCTGGCGGACCGCATCGCCAGCTAGGTTGAACGTCTGATTGATTGCTAGGACTTCGCCGCTTGTCCCTGGCATTCGGTCCTCAAATCGGTGTCCCAAGCGCAAGGAAGCCCAAGCGTCGGTCTCATCACTGAGACGTGCCTCAAGCTCTGTGCCCACCCGAGCGATTTGCAGCGTCCCGCTAGATTGATCGACACGGACAGGAAACGGACCGTCTTCCTCAGTGTAACTATCGAGATGCACTCGGCTTGCCTCATAGCTGGCGATCGGCGTGATCGTTACGCATTCATTGACAGGGATAGACCAGCCCAATGCGAGAGAGCTTCCAAAGGTGTAGCCATGTCGTGTCCCTTTTGACGCAGTGGGAACCACACCGTTCAGGTAACCGCGATGCACGTCATCGATGAGATAAGTGGCTGCAACGGCTCCATAGACCCTGAGCCCCGTCGAAGCCGGTTCGTAGGCGCCGGACAAAGCCATTCCATAGGTCGAGCTATCGATACGGCTATTGAAATTCGGTAGGTCATCCTCCCGGTAACCAAGGTAGAGGCTGCCGCCGATCCGTACCGATCCCGATGCTTGGTATGTGACACCGGCTGTGCCCCCGGCAGCGTAGGGGTCGATTTTGAGGATATTGAGTTTCGATCCTGAAAAGCCGCCCCAGAAGTAAACGGAGCCGGCCTGAGATTGCGCGCCACCGGCTGGATGTATTGCAGCGTCCATCATTTGGTCTAGGTAGTCGCTGGCGCCTTGCTGAGCGCTCTGGCCTGCGCCGGGAAGGGTTGCAAGCGAATTTGCCAGCGATGAGGAAGACAGAAAGCCCGTGCCGATCTCTGCAAACCAGGCTTCGTTCTTTCCGTCCGGATTTATCCCCTGACCGACAATGACAGCCCCATCGGCGGATACCCCATTGGCTTCGGTGAGCGTCCACGCTCCGATATCGGTCCCGCTTTCTTGCAACAGGTTGGAGATACGGCGAATCCCCTGCGCTTTCGTCCAGCGAAAGGCGAGTTGGGTGTTTACCGGCGTAGGAGGTGACCCGCCGAGCGAACCAGAGCAAGGTAGCAGAGTACAAGTTGTTGTCCCCAAGCCGTCCAGCGCTATCAAGTTTGGGTCCGTGCCGAAGAGCGGATCTATCTCTTCGGTATTTGAGTGTAGTGATCTCGCTGCTCCCCCGACCACAACAGTTCCATCGTCGTTCACGGCGTTTGCTTGGCTTCCTAACGAGCCAGAGTTCGGCAGCGTGCCTAATGGAGTCATTCCGGTCTCAGCTGTCCACCGGAAGGCTTCCAAGATGCCGTTCTCGTTTCTACCGAGCCCTACAATCGTCTTACCGTCATAGCTGGCAGCCTTCGCCGAGCTTTCCAGACTGCTGGCTCCCGACAAAAAGCCGAGCCCCGTCATGCCGCCTGCTTCCGTCCACCGGAATGCTTCCGTGGCGCCAGCTTCATTTGCTGCCCGTCCGACAATTGTGGAACCGTCCCCACTTACGCCGAATGCTTCGCTGTAGGACATTGCTGCCCCCGGCAGCCCGCCAAGGCTCGTCATACCTGCGGCGGCGGTCCAGCGGAATGCTCGATAGTTGAACGCCGAGTTCCAACTACTACCAACGATGACGGAGCTATCGTCGCTGATGGAATAAGCGGCACTGCCGAAGTCTGCGCCTGAGAGATATCCGAGCCCCTCCATCCCACGAGAGTTAGTCCATCGAAAGGCTTCGTATTTGTCGCTAGCATTAGTCGCCATGCCGACGACGGTTCCACCAGCGCCACTGGCCGACAGGGCGAAGCTGTATTGCGTTGCGGCGCCCGGCAGAAAGCCGAGAGGCTCGATATCTCCTGTTGTGGACCAGCGGACCGCTTCGCTTGGAATCTCGTCCCGTGGCGGGGAACTCAAAATTCCCCCAAGCGAGATGTCTGACGATGTGTCGCCTACGGCGGCTCCAACAAAGGCCGAGCCGTTAGCCGTTACGTCATATGCGTTGCTTTCGGGATAGGTGGCTTGCGAAGGGTGTCCATCTGGAATGACTAGGTCATCCGCTGCCGCGACCGTTGATTGTATTGACAGCAAAATAAATGTAGTTGCAACTCTCCGGCATACTCGACACTTCCGCAAAATACCCCCCATAGAATCCGTATTACTTAGATTGTTTTGGGAGAGACTATCATTCTATTCCATAATATGCGGGTCTTTTTTTGTTAGACGATGTCTGTGCGTTATACGCACGGAAAGCGGTTTCTAAATAGCCGCGCTCTCGTTGAACTGTTCAATCGCTTTGATGAGGTCGTTCGTGCGGTCCATGTCGAAGACGTTTTCCGGTCCGCTGGGAGACACGTCAGTAAAGGGACTCTCATAGAGCAGGCTCGGGTCCATCGTGCCTTTGTCGGTCAGGTGCTCGACGATCATCTCGATGAACTCGATCTGCTCGGCTGTGGCGTTGCTACCGGCGATGAAGGTGCTGAAGGCTTCGGATAACGCGCCGCGGTCGAGCCCCACCAGTGAGCGAATGAAGCGGCCGAGCCCCTCGTTTAGCTCGATGGCTTTCTCTACCTCGGCGTCCGTGCCGACACCCTCGGAGATCAGCATGGCCTGAAGCTGCTTGATATCTGTTTTCGTCAGCGGCTTGCCGTAGCGCAGCTTCTGCAGCGCGAGATTGTCTAGATGTTCAAGCAGGAAGTGACGCGCCTTCTTCTTGAAGCGCGCATAGTCGATCTCGCCGACCTGGGGAAGGCTTACATCCGCAGCGTCGCCCAGCTGGTCCTCGAAATTGGTGTAGACGATGTTGCGCTGCTTCTTCTCCACATGCTGGATCAGCATGCGCAGTCTCTTGCGTGTCAATTCAAGCAGAGGAACGGTGATGTCTTCCCACCATTGGTCGGACTGGATTTCCTGAATGAGCGCCATCTGAGCGGCGACCACGGGGATGGCAGCCTGTTCCTCCAGCGAGGCGGCGAGTTCCATCAGCTTCTTTTTGAGGTTGGCGAAGGCCTTGCTCCCTCGGAGAAGCGCCAGCTCCAGACTGAACATCAGAAGGTCGAAGCGCTTGGCGTCTTCGTTCTCCCGCTCAACTTCAGAGGGGAGTGGAGCCACGCTGTTCAGCAGCTCGTCGCGCTTGTCGTCGCTCAGGCTCTTCCAGCTATCAGGCTTCTGGTATTTCTCGACCAGACGGCGCTGCTGACGAACGACGAAATTCTCGAGATTCATGGCGTCCACATAGCCCTGGAGTATGCTCAAGGCGTCCTCGCGGACATTGCTCAGGTTCGGCGCTTGTTCCTCCTTCTCACCTTCGCCGACAAACTCTTCTCCCTCTTCGCTGAAGCCGGTCGCCGCGTCGAGATCGGTCTTGTCGTCGATGGCGCGAATGAGGTCGAAGCGCATGGCGAAGAGACGCTCGTTCAGAGACTTGCCCGCTGCGCCCTCCGGTCCGGAGATGTCCTCGCTGAAGAATTCGAGGTTCTGGCAGAAGTCGAAGACGTAGAAACATTCCTTGTCCATGCCGGGACCGAACAGGTCGGGACAGAGACGCGTCCCGCGTCCCATCATCTGCCAGAATTTGGTCTTGGATCGTATGAGCTTGAAGAAGACGAGGTTGAGCACCTCCGGCACGTCGATGCCGGTATCCAGCATGTCCACCGTGATGGCGATGTGCGGGTTTTTCTCCTTGGTCGAGAAATCGTCGATCAGGCTTTGCGCATATTCAGTCTTGAAGGTGATGGTACGCGTGAAGTGCCCGGCAAGGTGCGGATAGTTGACGTTGAAGCGTTCCTCGATGAACTCGGCATGCCTCTGGTTCTTCGCAAAGATGATCGTCTTGCCGAGACGGTCGCCGCCCGCGACCTTCAGCCCATGCGTCATCACATGCGCGAGCATCTTGTCCACCGTGTCGGTGTTGAAAAGCCATTTATTGATGGCGGCGGAATCCACGGACTCAGGCGGCTCTTCCTCATCCCATTCCAGCATGTCCCACTGATCTTTTTCGTCTTCGCTCAGGTCATCATATTTGATGCCCTCGCGAGGGAACTTGAGCGGGACGGACATGGCCTTCGGCGGCACGAGGTATTCGTCCTCCACCGCCTTGTCGAGCGGGTAGGCGTCTGTCGGCACGCCTTGCTCAAGGTCGAAAAGCTCATAGGTGTTGCGCGAGATTTCGTCCTTCGGCGTCGCCGTCAGCCCCACGAGCAGACTGTCGAAATAGTCGAAGATCGCCCCATAGCGTTCATAGACGGAGCGATGCGCCTCGTCGATGACGACAAGGTCGAAGTGCCCCGGTCCGAACAGTCTTCCCTCGTCGCGCTTCTGGTCGATCAGCCCCATCATGGTGGGGTAGGTCGAAACAAAGACACGTCCCTGCGAGGTTTTCTCGGTCACCAGGTTCACCGGCGCTGAGTCCGGCAAATGCGCCTTGAAGGCGCCGACCGCCTGATTGACCAACGCCACGCGGTCGGCAAGGAAGAGCACGCGCTTCACCCAGTTGCAGCGCATGAGCAGGTCCACCAGCGCGATCACCGTGCGCGTTTTGCCGGAGCCTGTCGCCATGACGAGTAGCGCCTTGCGCTGGTTCTCCTTCTCGAAGCTGCCGGCGATGCTTGTGATGGCATGTGTCTGGTAGTAGCGCCCGGCAATGTCCTTGTTGACCGGCGTACCCACCAGCGGCTTGCGGTCCGTGCGGCGCTGAATGAGAAGCTGCAGCTCGTCCTTCTTCAGAAAGCCCTGGACGGCACGCGGGGGATACATGCGATCGTCCCAGATCCAGTGCTCATAGCCATTGGTGTAGAAGATGATAGGCCGCTGCCCGGTCATCTCCTCCAGACAATCGGCATAGAGCTTCGCCTGCTGCTGCCCGACGCGCGCATCGCGTCGCGTGCGCTTGGCTTCGACCAGACCGAGCGGCCTGCCGTCATCGCCCCAGAGCACATAATCCACGAAGCCTTTGCCGCCTTCGTTCGGCATGCCCTGAACCTCGAATTCGAGGTCGTCGGGTCCCTCAAGCGTCCATCCCGCTTCGCGCAGCAGCACGTCGATGAAATAGTCACGCGTCTGC
>CAYSVF010000204.1:2858-5429 GCA_964434415.1 uncultured Parvibaculum sp. | reverse complement strand
AACGGCAACTACTCGATCCGCATCGTGCAGCCCAATACGCCCTTCGCCACCGGCAAGGACAACCGCAACGAGCGCATCGTCTCGATCATCGGCAAGCTTTTGCGCATGAGCGCCGAGGCGACCCGGAAGCGCCCGCTCGGGCCCGATGGCGACACGATCGTCGTCTGGCCGGAAGATGCGGTGGAGGTACTGCTGGCGCGCGAGCCTTATGTTCTCTCGGCCATCGCCCGCATGCTGCCGCCCGGCGCCCTGCTCATTACCGGCGCCAATCGAGGTGAGCCCGCGCCGGACGGTCCCCCCGACAGGCTTCGCCGTTTCTACAACAGCCTTTATGTCGTGGGCTCCGACGGCAAGGTGCGGGCGGTCTATGACAAGCATCACCTGGTGCCGTTCGGCGAATATGTTCCTTTCCGTCATTTCATGGCGAAGATCGGTTTCGAGAAGCTCTCCCATTTCAGGGGCAGCTTCGATACCGGCTCGGGCCCGGCCACGCTTCACGTGAAGGGCATGCCGCCGGTCGGCCCGCTGATCTGCTACGAAGTCATCTTTCCGCGCGAAACGGTCGTGCCGGGAGACCGTCCCGACTGGCTGGTGAACATCACGATCGATACCTGGTTCGGCACGACGAGCGGTCCCTATCAGCACCTGGCGCAGGCCCGCCTCAGGGCGGTGGAACAGGGGCTGCCGCTCGCGCGGTCGGCCAATAACGGGGTGTCGGCCATGATCGATCCCTATGGGCGGTTGCTCGATACGCTGCCGCTGGACACGCAAGGCGTCATCGATGCGCGCCTGCCCGCGGCCCTGCCGCCAACGCTCTACGCCCGGCTCGGCGACGGGTTTGTCCTTTTTCTGGGCATTTTGCTGCTCCTGCTTTCCGCATGGCGGAGTCCGTCTTTAAAGGCGTGACGAAAGTCCCCGCTTTGCCGTCGTCCATCCCCACCCCCAGTTGCGTGGCGCAACTTTCCAGTGCTATCGGTTGTAGTGTGACCGGGTGGGGCACACGGATGTAGGCAAGGTATCTGGGGGCTTGTGTGAGCAGAAAACCGCCGAATCCTGTCGATATTCATGTCGGCGGAAGAATACGAATGCGTCGCATGCTGATTGGAATGAGCCAGGAAAAGCTGGGCGAATCCCTGGAGCTCACCTTTCAGCAAGTCCAGAAATATGAAAAAGGCTCCAACCGGGTAGGAGCCAGTCGCCTCTATCAGATCTCTCAGGTTCTGGGCGTCCCCGTTTCCTATTTTTACGAGGGGCTCGAGGCCCCATCCGCCGCCGATGACGGCCCGGATACGGGGTTCGACTTTGAATTGCTCTCCACGGCGGAGGGCATTCAGCTCAATGCCGCTTTCTTTTCAATCAGCGATCCGGGCCTGCGAAAAAGGCTGCTGGATCTGATTAAGCTATTGGCAAATAGGGAAGAAATCGATTCTCCCCTTGAGCAGGCATCGGCTCTGGCGGGCGACTGACACAAAATCGATATGCACTTATGTGCATATCTTTTTACACAGATGTTGACCCGGCAGGCGATCCTTGCAAGAACCTATGGCGTGTCTGGCGCTGCATCTGGCTGCGCCGGCCGCATCGAAAGAACCAATAACGCCCGTACCCCCGGCGGCTATCCTAGCGGATGGGCGCGGAAGCGGGTCTGAGCGCGCCGGGCGGAGCCATTTCCCCTGCGCCGCATGACACTCATCTCGAAACGAGGGAGATAAATTTGGCACGGTCAAATTTCCTGTTCACCAGTGAATCAGTTTCCGAAGGGCATCCCGATAAGGTTTGCGACAGGATTTCCGATTCCGTGCTCGATCTTTACCTTTCGGGTGATCCTTATTCCCGTGTGGCCTGCGAATGCCTGACCACCACCAACAAGGTGGTGCTGGCCGGCGAAGTGCGTGGCCCGGAATCGATCACCAAGGACCAGATCGAGGAAACGGCTCGCCAGGCGATCAAGGACATCGGATACGAGCAGGAGGGCTTCCACTGGAAGACCGCCGACGTCGAAGTCCTGCTGCATGAGCAGTCCGCCCATATTGCGCAGGGCGTGGACGCTGCCGGAAACAAGGACGAAGGCGCGGGCGACCAGGGCATCATGTTCGGGTATGCCTGCACCGAGACGCCGGATCTGATGCCGGCGCCGATCGACTATTCGCACAAGATCCTGAAGAGCATGGCCGAGGCGCGTCACGCCGGCGGCACGCTTCTGGAGCCGGATGCGAAGAGTCAGGTCACCATGGCCTACGAGAACAACAAGCCGGTTGGCGTGCGTTCCGTGGTCGTGTCGACCCAGCACAAGGAAGAAGCCAAGCAGGAAGAGCTTCGCGAAGTCGTGCGTCAGCACGTCCAGAAGGTTTTGCCCGATGGCTGGTTCCCGCCGGAAGACGAGTTCTACGTGAACCCCACGGGCAAGTTCGTGATCGGCGGCCCCGATGGCGACGCGGGCCTCACGGGCCGCAAGATCATCGTCGACACCTATGGCGGTTGGGCGCCCCATGGCGGCGGCGCCTTCTCCGGTAAGGATCCGACGAAGGTTGACCGTTCGGCGGCCTATGCGGCGCGCTATCTGGCGAAGAA
>CAYSVF010000204.1:0-2758 GCA_964434415.1 uncultured Parvibaculum sp. | reverse complement strand
GCCGACAAGATCGCAGCCGCCATCAAGTAAGCGGTTGATCGCGACCGGCGATTGAGCCATTACGGCGCCCATGAAAAGCGCCGACCGCGATATGAAAGATTTGCCCCGCCCCTCGCCCGAGAGACGTCATGTCTACGGGCGGCGGCGGGGCAAACGTTTACGTGAGCATCAGAACGATCTGATGGAGACGCTGCTGCCGCGCGTTTCGGTGCCGCTCGACGACGAGGCGCCGCTCGATCCGGCAACGCTTTTCGAGCCGGGCATGAAGGAGATCTGGCTCGAAATCGGGTTCGGGGGCGGCGAGCATCTGGTCTTCCAGGCCGGGCGAAACCGCGATACCGGGCTTATCGGCTGCGAACCCTTCATCAATGGCGTGGCCAAGCTGCTGGCCGAGATCGAGGCGCAAGAGCTTGCCAATGTGCGTGTCCTGAGCGACGACGCCCGCTTTCTTCTCGAAAGACTGAAGCCGGAAAGCCTGTCGCGTATCTTCATCCTCTATCCCGATCCCTGGCCGAAAAAGCGCCACAACAAGCGCCGCTTCATCAATGCCGAAACGCTGTCCCTCGTCGCCCGCGCGCTGAAGCCGGGCGGACAACTGCGCTTTGCCAGCGATATTCCCGATTATGTCGGCTGGACGCTTGCGCGCATCCTGCGTCACAACCGCGAAAGGGCGCATGGCGCGGGCTCGCTTGAATGGCTGGCGGATAGCCCGACGGACTGGCGCAAGGCTCCCGAGGACTGGCCCGGCACGCGCTATGAGGAAAAGGCGATCCGCGAGGGCCGGACGCCCGCCTATCTCGATTTCGTTCGGCGTTGATTTGAGGTCGGGATGCTTTTGCCGCAGCACCTGATTAAGGAAAAGGGTAAGATAGTACCGTCATTTTAAGCTGCGGCTTTTAGGGGGGAATCGTGAAATCCGCTTATATCGTAGCAATTTCGCTGCTTCTCATTGGGTGCGGAAACCACCAAATCTTGGGGGACCAAAGAGATTATGTTCGGCCGGACACGCTTCCCGCCAAAATCGAAATTGAACACCCCGGTAAGTACCCGCCGCACTCAAAGTCAGTTTGGGTTACAGAGTCAGCGCTGCCTAACAATGTTCAATTTGAAATACTTGAACATATAAAAGTGAAGCCGAAGTGGAGTGGTACCGAGCGTAAAGTTAAGGAGAAAATGGCTAATCGTGCGCGGGCGCTTGGTGCAGATATGATAATTCGAACTGATATTGCTTGGGGACACTCGATGTTCATGCAAAGCGTTCCAGTGGGGCGAGGCGATGCGATAAAAATCAATTCGCCTGCGGACTTCGACCCTACTTCGCTTGCTGGTGGATGGTTCTAAATTTTCTTAGCGACCATTACCCCGCGTGTTTGGATGTGATTTAACTGCAATCCTTGAACGGCGGCGAACCCCTTGCCAGGACGAGGGTTTAGGGCTTATAAGAACCTTCAATTGATGGCGCTCTTACAGAGTGGGTCGTCTCCGGAAACGGGGGCCCGCTTTTTTTGTTTTTAGAGCCCTGTTTTGGCAATTGGAGCCGGAATGAACGCGACAGCCGCCGATCGGGCAGCAGGCGATGCAGAGGGCGAAAACGGGACGGACGATCCGCGTCTCGATACCCATCTCATTGCCGCGCCGGGCATTCCGCGGCGGATCTTCGAGCTGATCCGACCCACCGCGGCCGATATGGGCTATGAGATCGTGCGCGTGCGCTACGGCCTGCAGGACGGGCACACGCTGCAGATCATGGCCGAACGTCCCGACGGCACGATGGTGGTGCAGGATTGCGAAGACCTTTCCCGCGCCGTGTCTGCCCTGCTCGACGTGGAAGACCCGATCTCGACGGAATACAACCTCGAGCTTTCGTCTCCCGGCATCGACCGTCCGCTGACGCGGCCGAAGGATTTCGAGCGCTGGGAAGGATTCGAGGTGAAGCTGGAACTGGGCGAGCCGGTGGATGGCCGTAAGCGGTTCCGGGGCGAATTGCAGGGCTTCGAGAACGATGAGGTTCTCGTGGCCTGCGAAGTGGAAGGTTTCAGCGAGCCGCAAACTCTGGGCTTTGCTTTCGAGCAGGTCGCAGACGCAAAGCTCGTCATGAACGACGATCTCATCAAGGAAAGTCTGAAAAGGCAGGGCCGCGGCTGATCGCGGACCCCCGACGGAGAAAAAGACATGGCAACGGCAGTGAGCGCCAACCGGCTTGAACTTCTGCAGATCGCGGATGCGGTGGCCCGGGAAAAGTCGATCGATCGCGAAGTGGTGCTGGAAGCGATGGCGGAAGCCATTCAGAAGGCGGCGCGTTCGCGCTACGGCCAGGAAAACGAAATCCGCGCCCGTATCGACCCGAAGACCGGCGACATCCGTCTCGTTCGTCTTCTGGAGATCGTCGAGGCCGTCGAAAACGACGCCGTGCAGATCGATCTGAAATCGGCGCAGCGCCGCAACCCCGCCGCCGACATCGGCGACCTGATCGAGGACGAACTCCCGCCGGTCGATTTCGGACGTATCGCCGCGCAGACCGCCAAGCAGGTCATCGTGCAGAAGGTGCGCGACGCCGAGCGTGAACGTCAGTATGAGGAATATAAGGACCGCATCGGCGAAGTCGTTAACGGCATCGTCAAGCGCGTCGAATACGGCAATGTGATCGTCGATCTCGGCCGGGGCGAAGCGATCGTCCGCCGCGACGAGCTGCTGCCGCGCGAAACCATCCGAAATTGCTACAGCATCCGCGCCTATATCTACGAGGTCCGCCGCGAAC
>CAYSVF010000203.1:0-5443 GCA_964434415.1 uncultured Parvibaculum sp. | reverse complement strand
TCCATATACGCATCGCATTTGCAGCGCTCGGGCTCAGCCTCGCGCTGCCCGCACTGCCCGCCAGCGCGGCGGACCATGAAGTCAAAATGCTCAATCGCGGCGAGAGCGGCATGATGGTCTTCGAGCCCGCCTATCTCGATATTGCGCCCGGCGACAGCGTGACCTTCGTGCCGACCGATCCCGGGCACAACGCCCAAAGCATCAAGGGCATGGTTCCGGACGGCGCCAGGCCCTTTCAGGGACAGATGAACAAGCCGCTCACCGTGACCTTCGATAAGGAAGGCATCTACGGCTACAAATGCATGCCGCACTACCCGATGGGCATGGTGGGCGTGATCCATGTCGGCAAGGGCGCACCGAACCTCACCGCGGCGGAGAAGGTAAAGCAGCCCGGCATGGCCAAAGCCAAGATGGCCGCGCTCCTGAAGCAGGCCGAGACGGAACTCGCCGCGGCGCAGTGACGAGGCGCGGGGCGTTCAACCCGGGGCCGGGGGGTTTTAGGCCCCGGGTTGGATTTGCCGTTTCCGGTTACGCTCAATTCATTTTCTAATGGTTTACATTAAAATTGCCGCCGACTAGCCTTGTCGTCAGACCGCCGTCCGGGAAAACACCCCGGACGCGCCATGAGGAGGAGGCGACAATGAGCTACCGGCACCCCGCGGAACCGGATTTCGAAGGCAAGATCGGCAAGACGGTCCAGGACTCGGAGCCCGCATGGCCCGGCGGCGCATCCGCCATCGGCAAGCCCAATGTGGTGATGATCGTGCTCGACGATACGGGGTTCGCGCATCTGGGCTGCTATGGCTCCACCATCGCCACGCCGAATATCGACCGGCTGGCGGGCGAAGGGCTGAAATTCACCGGTTTCCACACGACCGCGCTTTGCTCATCCTCCCGTGCCTGCCTGCTGACGGGGCGCAACCACCACGCGGTCGGGATGCGCGCGGTCTCCAACATGGATACGGGCTATCCGAACATGCGCGGCGCGGTGACGAAATCCGCCGCGACCATTGCAGAGATATTGCGCGAGGACGGCTTCACGACGTTTGCGACCGGCAAATGGCATCTCGCGCCCATGGCGGAGTGCACGGCGGCGGGGCCTTATCACAACTGGCCGCTGCAACGCGGCTTCGACCGCTATTACGGTTTCCTGCAGGGCGAGACGGACCAGTTCCACCCCGAGCTCACCCATGACAACCACTTCATCGACCAGCCGACCTCACCGGAAGAGGGCTATCACGTGTCGGAAGACATTGTGGACAAGTCCATCGGCTTCATACGCGACACGGTGTCGGTGGTGCCGGAACGGCCCTTCTTCCTCTATCTCGCCTTCGGCGCGATGCATGCGCCGCATCAGGCGCCGGATGCGTATCTCGAAAAATATCGCGGCAAGTTCGACGAGGGCTGGGACGTGGCGCGCGAGCAATGGTTCGCGCGGCAGAAGAAAATGGGCGTCATTCCGGAGAACACCGAACTCGCGTCGCGCAATCCCGGCGTGAAGCCGTGGGACGAGCTTTCCCGGAATGAGCAACGCTTTGCCGCCCGGCTGCAGGAAGCCTTCGCGGCGATGCTGGAACACACCGACGATCAGATCGGACGGCTGATGGCGTCGCTGGAAGAGCTGGGCCTCGACGAGAACACGATCTTCCTGCTCGTCTCCGACAATGGCGCAAGCCAGGAAGGCGGGCCGACCGGCGTTTTCGACGAGATGAAATATTTCAACATGATGCCGGAGGATGTCGACAAGGCCGTGGAACGGCTCGACGATATCGGCACGCTGAACAGCCACAGCAATATTCCCTGGGGCTGGGCGCAGGCGGGAAACACGCCGCTCAAATGGTACAAGCAGAACACGCATGGCGGCGGTGTGCGCGATCCGCTGATCGTGCGCTGGCCCGCAAAGCTCGGCAAGGAAGGCGCCATAAGGCGGCAGTTCTGCCATGCGATCGACATTGCGCCGACGCTGATGGACCTCATGGGGATCGAACCGCCGGAAACGGTGGCAGGCGTGCCGCAAATGCCGATCCACGGCAAAAGCCTCAAGGAGATATTGTTCGACGGGTCCGCCGCGTCTTCCCGCTCCACGCAATATTTCGAGATGGGCGGCGACCGGGGCATCTGGGTCGATGGATGGAAGGCGGTCACGCATCACCAGCGCGGCGTGCCTTTCGAGGACGACACGTGGGAGCTTTATCATCTCGATACGGATTTTTCGGAATATCACGACCTTGCAGCCGGAGAACCGGCGCGGCTGAAGAAGATGGTCGATGCATGGTGGCAGGAGGCCGAAAAGCACGGCGTGCTGCCGCTGGACGACCGGGGCGCGTTCGACCTCTTCCGCGCCTCGCGCCGGCCCGGCATGCCGACCTCGCGCGACCGCTTCGTCTATTATCCGCCGCTCTCGCATATCGTGGCCGATGCCTGCCCGCCCGTCTTTCGCGGCTGGCGCATGACATTTTCGCTGGATCACCCCAAGGGAAATGGCGACGGCGTGCTGGTGGCGCGCGGCAACATCAATAGCGGTTATGTGCTCTATATCGAAAACGGGCACCTGCATTTCGACTTCAACTGCTTTCACGACCACACGCTGGTGAGGTCCACCCTGCCCGTTCCGACGGGGGTGCATGAGATTTCGGCCGAGATCTCGCCCAATCTCGAAGGCGGCGCGGCGGTGGCGCTCCGCTTCGACGGCGAGGAGGCCGGACAGGGCACGATCCCCAAAATGCTTTTCATGATTTCAAGCATCGGCATGGATTTCGGCCGGAGCCCCGCGCCCGTCAGCAATGCCTATGAGGCGCCTTTCGCCTATCCGGGCCGCATTTCCCGGGTGACGTTCGACCTGCCGCCGCGAAAGCGCGACAAGGACGCGCGGGAGGCCGCCGACAAGGCCGACGAGGCGCAGGTCCGCGCCGCGCTTTCCCGCCAGTAAATGAAAAAGCCCCCCGTCTTTCGACGGGGGGCTTTGCATTCATTGTGTTGTCCGCGTCGCTCAGTTGCGCTTAGGGATAACGACCTTCATGGACTCATAGCCCTTCACGAAGGTCGAATAGACGCGCTTGGGTTCTTCCACCAGCACGACTTCCGGGAAGCGCTTCAGGATTTCTTCCCAGATGATGGTGAGCTGCAGCTCGGCCAGGCGATTGCCCACGCAGCGGTGAATACCGAAGCCGAAGGAGATGTGCTGGCGCGGACGCTCGCGGTCGATGATGTAGGCATTCGGGTTTTCGATGACTTCGTCGTCGCGATTGCCGGAGACGTACCACATGACGACCTTGTCGCCTTCGCGGATCTTCTTGCCCTTGAACTCGGTGTCCTGGTTTGCCGTGCGACGCATATGCGCGAGCGGCGTCTGCCAGCGGATCGTTTCCGAGACCATGGAGGGGATCAGGTCCGGGTTTTCGCGCAGCTTCTTGTACTGGTCCGGGTTCTTGTTGAGCGCATAGATCGAACCGGAAATGGTGTTGCGCGTGGTGTCGTTGCCCCCCACCGTCAGAAGCACAACATTGCCGAAATATTCCCGCGCTTCCATGTTCCGGGTTTCGGGATGATGCGCGAGCATGGAGATGAGGTCGGCATGCGGCTCCGCATTGACCTTCTTGTTCCAGAGCTCCGTGAAATAGGCGTGGTAGTCCTGGAAGATATCCATCTTCTGCTCGAGCGACTCCACCAGACCGCCCGGCATGGGCGCGGCGGTGACGACATCCGACCAGTAGGTGATCTTGCGGCGATCTTCCTGCGGGGCATCGAAGAGCGTGGCGAGCGTCATCGCCGTCAGCTCTTTCGAGACGAGGTCGACCCAGTCGAATTCCTCGCCGATGGGCAGACCGTCCAGAATGCCCGCGGCGCGCTCGCGGATCTGCGGCGCCATCTCGGCCAGCGCATTGGGCGCGACGGCGGGGCTGACCGCCTTGCGCTGCACGTCGTGCTTGGGCGGGTCCATGGCGATGAACATGGGCAGCGGATCGAAATTCGCCTGACCGCCGCCAATGGTGATGCCGCCCTTCGCGAAGTCGGAGGAGAACACCTGATGGTTCGTGTCGATGGCGACGATGTCGTGGTATTTCGTGATCGACCAGTAGGGGCCGAACTCGCTCTCGGCGGTGTAATGCACTGGGTCTTCCCGGCGCAGGCGCTCGAAATAGGGCCACATTGCATCGGCCTGGAAAAGCGCAGGCTGGGCGGGGTCCAGCGTTTCGAGCGGTTCGGCATAGGCGGCTTCGCGTGCCTCTTCCGGATCAAGCAATGCCATGCTCATCTCAATCTCCCTAAGCCCTTGATATTGTTCATTCGACGCATAGTAGAAGGGCTTCGAACAGCGTTCGGCAATCCCCAAAAAGGGGGTGCCCGTGCCCCGCCCTTTGCCTCACTCCCGGCGATTGATGAGATAGGAAGCGCCGGTAAAGAGCCTTTCGGCAATTTCGGGCGGCAGTTTGCCGTCCGGATAGGAAGACATGATCGCCGCGATCCCGCGCCCCAGCGCCCAGAGCGCATAGGCGACATTCGGCCTTTGCCCGGCCGGCATGCGCTCATCGGCCTCCACGACGGCCTGATAGGCCAGAAAGGTTTCGTATTCCGCATCCCGCAGGGAGACATGCCGCGCCATCAGGCGCTCGGAGAACATGAGCGAGAACAATGCCGGATGCGTCTCGGCAAAATCGAAGAAAGCGCGCGCGCTGGCCTGCATCGCATTGTCGTATTCGGGGCTTGTCTGGAATTTGACGATCTGGCGGTGCAGGTCGCGAAAGCCCATCAGCGCCAGATTGAGCAGAAGCTCGTCCTTGTTTGCGAAGTAGTGATAGATGGATGTCGTGCCGATACCGGCGCTTTCGGCGATGGCCCGCAGGCTCATCTTTTCAGGGCCGCGTGTCGCCAGAATGTGCGAGGCCGCCGTCAGGGCCCGGGCCCTGACGCCGCCAACTTCCAGGGACGTGAAATCGGGTCCCGACCTCATGTCTTTGCAATCCTCCCGAAGCCGGTGCAACTCCTCTTCCCGGCCATGATGCGGCGCACCCACCTCCGAAAAAGGGGGCGTTCGCTGCTTTCCCGTATTTTAGCATGTAGGAAAGCCGCACCAATATGTCACGCGTTTGCGGCCAACTAACCGGAAGGCGCGCAAGAAGCCGATGAATTTCAGCCATTTAGCGCGGGGAGCATTCAGGCGCCGGAGCGGTCATGGAGCGATCACGGGCCGATCGCGGCCCGAACCGCGACCGCCGCCCGGTCGAGGACGCGCTCGCGGTCGCATTCGGCGGTCTCCAGCAGCATCTCGATGGAGGCATAGCCGAGTTCGATGGCCAGCCGGCACCGGTCATAGGCGTCGTCGCGCGCGATATCGGGAAAGACCTCCAGAAACCGGTCGGTGAGAACCCCGGCCACATAGGCATGGGAGGAAAGACGGATGGGCCGGAGCGAGGGGATCGCCCGGAGCGACACGATCAGCGCA
>CAYSVF010000202.1:0-5444 GCA_964434415.1 uncultured Parvibaculum sp. | reverse complement strand
ATATTCGTGAATGTTCATGGAAAGCCTGTCCAGCTTGGACCGGCGGGAGGGACCCCTCGCCGGGAGTGGGTTGCACGTGAAGCAATGAATCCGGCTTCACGAAATGCTTTGTCATTGACTTATAGCACTGGCATATGACAGCGCAACCGGAAGCACGCGGATTTCAAGCCTTTTTGAAGCCGGAAAATCCGCCGGAAACCCGTAAAAAACTGACGGGGGAGTCATCTCCTCGCCACGAGGCGGAGAGACGCTACGTTAGAAGAGGGAAGACGTCTCGATCGCGTCGGAATTGCCCGGAAGCGTTATCAGCATTCCGTCGTGACCGATCTCAGTCTCGCCGTCCCCCCGCGCGACGGAAACCCCGCGCAGGAACATGCGTTCCGCCAGCACATTCGGCAGGGGCGGAACCACATGGGAGAAGACCAGAAGCTTCACATGCGCGGCATTCGCCGTCTCGGCCGCCTCGACCGGCGAGGTATGGTAATCGAGCGTGTCATGCGCCATGTCCGCCAGCCGTGAATTGCCCCGCGCCCTCAACTGGTCGACGATGAGCGAGACCATCCTGTGATTGAGCCCTTCATGAACCAGAAGGTCGGCATTCTCCGAGAAGCGCTGAACGCTTTCGACCTTTTTCGTATCGCCACTCAGGACGGCCACCCGCCCCTTATATTCGATCCGGTAGCCATAAGCCGGCTCGACCGGGTGATGATCGACCAGGAAGGCTGAAATTTTCAGCCCGTCGCGATCAAAGACGGTCACGAGCTCATCTTTGGCGGGTGTCGGAATTTCATGCGCGACCATATCCGCGCCGTCGGGGATCAGATGATCCGCGCCATGGTGGAGGATGCGGTAGGCATCATCGGCGTCGTAAACTGCCGCGAACCCATTCACGACATCCGCCGTGCCGGAGGTGCCGAATTCATGTCCGCTGGAATCCGCGTCAGGCACGGGGGCCGGAAGCGCGGTGGGACCGAAAATATCGAGCGGCGCCACACGTCCTGCGATCCAGCTCTGCACGGCGAATTCGCCGAGATCGCCGATATGGTCGGAATGGAGATGGGTCAGCAGGATCGTATCGATGTATTTCCCGGGGAGCTTCGCCTGCGCGATGTTCCGCCAGGACCCGGGCCCGGTATCGACGATGACGATATGTCCGCCTGCGATGATGGCGGTGCAGGCATTGGCGCGGCTCGGATCCGGCATGGGCGATCCGGTGCCGCACAGATAGATATGCAACGCTCCGTCGGTCAGCAGCGCATCCACGCTCGTATCGGCCATGCGCGAGGCGATCACCCCGCTCATGATCCTGTCCTGAAGCCCGGTCGAGTTCCACAAGACCGCCCAGGCAAGCCCGCCGGCAAAAATGACGACCCCGGCGAGGCCCGCCAGCAAGATCCCGATCTTTCGCCCCATTCCGCATCCTCCCGAAAAGCCATAAATTAATGATTCTCATTAAAATAGGCCGGGAGACGGGATACGGCAAGAGCAAAAGAAAAAGGGCGGCCCCTGAGGGCCGCCCCGAATTCACCCGAAACGCAGGGAAGGGCTTATTTGCCCTTGGCGACTTCCGGATTGATCTTCTTGCAGGCGTCCACGAGGCCCTGAACGGAGTCGACCGACTTCTGGAACTGGGCCTTTTCGTCCGCATTCATTTCGATTTCGACGATGCGCTCGATTCCGCCCTCGCCGATCACGGTCGGCACGCCGACATACATGTCCTTCACGCCATACTGGCCGTCGAGATAGGCCGCGCAGGGCAGAACGCGCTTCTTGTCCTTGAGATAGGCTTCGGCCATTGAAATGGCGGAAGAGGCCGGCGCATAGAAGGCAGAGCCGGTCTTCAGCAGACCGACGATCTCCGCGCCGCCGTCGCGCGTGCGCTGGATGATCTGGTCGAGCTTCTCCTGCGTGGTCCAGCCCATCTTGACGAGATCGGGAAGCGGAATACCCGCAACCGTGGAGTAGCGCGGCAGCGGCACCATGGTGTCGCCATGACCGCCCAGCACGAAGGCCGTCACGTCTTCCACGGAGACGTTGAACTCTTCGGCGAGGAAATAGCGGAAGCGCGCGCTGTCGAGCACACCCGCCATGCCCACGACCTTGTTGTGCGGCAGGCCGGAGAACTGGCGCAGCGCCCAGACCATCGCGTCGAGCGGGTTGGTGATGCAGATCACGAAAGCGTTCGGCGCATTCTTGGCGATGCCCTCGCCGACCTGCGCCATCACCTTGAGGTTGATTTCGAGCAGATCGTCGCGGCTCATGCCGGGCTTGCGCGGCACGCCGGCGGTGACGATCACCACATCGGCGTCCTTGATGTCTTCATAGGTGTTGGTGCCGGACATCGCCGCGTCGAACCCTTCGACGGGCGACGCTTCGGCCAGGTCCAGCGCCTTGCCCTGGGGAAGGCCTTCCGCAATGTCGAACACGACGACGTCGCCCAGTTCCTTCAGGCCCGAGAGAAGGGCGAGCGTGCCACCGATCTGGCCGCCGCCGATAAGAGCGATCTTGTTACGCGCCATGTTGATGCCTCCGGAGATGCTGCCGGGAGGGAATGTCCTGAAGACGGACGGGCCCGGCGGTCTAAGTGGGAAATTCTGGCAGCCTACTAGCCTGAATCCGCCCTTTCCGCAACGCATCAAGCCGAAAACGCGCTTTCACGGGACATTAAGGGCACGGAACGATACTTGCAGAGGGCATGAACGCGTCCCCGAACGAACAGGTTGCCGCCTTGTCGCCCATTAACCACATCCGAGATCGCAGATTGACTCTGTCTCAAAATGGGGCGCAAACTTTCGGCTGCGTAGGGGCGCATCCTTTGATGCTGAAACATACAGTGTTTCAACAGGCTGGATGCAATGCGGCCAGCGCCCGAACGGGCAGCCGGGCCGCAGCCGTTTCGAGGCCGCAGGGGGCGGCCTCCACATCACGCAAGTGGGGTGCGTGACATGGCCGGGCAGTTCGAGAACAGCTTTTCAGCACTGATATCCGGCAGGAAACTGCTCCGGCTGGGCGCAATCGCCGCCCTCTCGGTCACACTTTCCGGCTGCGCCGCGCCGCTGATCGGCGCGGTCACGGTCGGACAGGCCTGGAGCATTGCCGGCCTCGTCTCCACCGTCTTTACAGGCCGAGACCTCACCGAACATGCCCTTTCGGAAGTAACCGGCAAGGACTGCCGCATTCTGGAATCCCTGCTTAACGACACCCGCGATTTCTGCGAGACGCCGGGCACCATTGCCACGCAGGACGATTTTCATGGTGTGATCGCGCTGCTGGAAGGTACGGACAAGGACAATGAAGGTCAGCCGGTTCAGGTTGCCTCCGCCGCGGATCTCGATCCACAGCTTCTAGGCTTCATGCCGGTGAACCGCGACGCCGCCAGGGAGTTCTCGCTGGAGATCGCCCGCGACGCCCGCTCCGAGGACCAGTCGCTGTCCTTCGGGATGCTCTCTGCGAGCTTCGGCCAGTCCTTTTCCTATGAGCTTCGCTATGACGGCAAGCGTGTAGCAGAGGCCGCCGCGCCGTTGAACGAGTACGGACTGCGCGTCGGCGGCCGCTGATTTCTCCCCTTTTTGGCTATTTCGCTATGCCGGATAACTTTGGCCCTGAACTTAGATATATCTAAACATATCTTCTTTTCCGATATATCTAAACTGTATCGGAGAATATCTAATGCGTAACAGAAAAATGTTCGGCCATGCCCATAGGCATCGGCACGGAAGAGGCCCAGGCGATGGCTTCGAAGGCTTCGAGGAAATAGGCGGCGGACGCGGCTGGGGGCGACGGCACAGGCGCCGCCGGGGCCGGATTTTCGAACAGGGCGATCTGCGCTTCCTGATCCTCGGCCTCATCGCGGAAAGGCCGCGCCATGGCTACGAGATCATCAAGGCCATCGAAGAAGAAACGGGCGGCGCCTATACGCCGAGCCCGGGCGTGATCTATCCCTCCCTCACCCTTCTGGAAGAAATGGGCCAGATCGCGGCGACCGAGGGCGACGGCAATCGCAAGCAGTTCGCCATCACGGTCGAGGGCGAAGCCTATCTCGCCGAAAACCGCAGCGCCGCAGAGGCGGTGAAAGCGCGGATGCGCGAAGTCGCGTCCGAACAGGCCGACCGGCCCGCGCCGGAAATCCAGCGCGCCATCGAGAATTTGCGTAACGTCCTCTTCATGCGCGGGGAACGCGGCCCCATCGACCGCGACGAAGCCAAGCGCATCGCCGAAACGCTCGACCGCGCCGCGCGCGACATCGAGAACGGCTGACCGGGCGAAACCGAAAGGCGGCGCTTGGCGCCCCGTCGAAAGCTGCCATCTCCATCGGCGGGGGCGTGGCGATGGCGTCCAGGAAATGAAACCGGCGGCCTTATGCTTCGCAGCCGTCAGGCATCCTCGCGGAGCGCCAGATATTCCGTGCTCTGCATTTCCATCAGGCGCGAGACGGTGCGCTCGAATTCGAATGCACCGTCGCCCTTGGGATAAAGGTCGTCGGGCTCCGCCTCGGCAGACATGAAGAGCCGTGTCTTCGCCTCGTAAAGCGCATCGATCAGCGTCACAAAACGCTTGGCTTCGTTGCGTTTGTCCGGCGTCAGCTTCGGCACGTCGCGCAATATGACCGTGTGGAAGGTTTCCGCGATCCTGATGTAGTCCGAAGCGCCCAACGCCCTGGCGCAAAGATCGTTGAAATGAAACCGCGCCACGCCATGCGCCGCTTCCGGCACGGAAACGGCACGCGCCTTGACCTCCAGCACCATGGGATCGCCTTGCTTGCGGTCCGTCAGCTTCTCGAAGGCGTCCGCCAGTGCGGCGTCTGCGCGCGCGTCGAGCGGCGCGTAGTAGACCGGCATGCCTTTGATGCGGTCCATGCGGTAATCGGTGTCGGAATCAAGCTTCAGCACGTCCATACGCTGCTTCACGAGATCGATGAAGGGCAGGAAGCGGTGCCGGTTGAGGCCGTTCTTGTAAAGCTCGTCCGGCTCGCGATTGGAGGTCGCGACGACGACCACGCCGAGATCGAAAAGCTGGGTGAAGAGCCGGCCGAGGATCGAGGCGTCGGCAATATCGTGTACCTGGAACTCGTCGAAGCAGAGAAGCGCGGCTTCATCCGCGATCTGTTTCGCGACGGGCGGAATGGGATCGCTCCCCTTCACCTTCCCTTCCTTTTCGAGCCGGCGCCATTTGAAGATGCGGTCATGCGTTTCCGCCATGAAGGCATGGAAATGGATACGCCGCTTGGGCGCGATCTGCGCATGCTCATAGAAAAGATCCATCAGCATGGACTTGCCGCGCCCGACCCCGCCCCAGATATAGAGCCCTTCCGGCGAGGTGACGGGCTTGCCGATACCGATGAAGGAAAGCGGCCCGGCCTTCTTGCCCGGCGTCCAGTTTTTCAACTCGTCGGCCAGATGCTGCAGGCGCTGCGCGACATGCGCCTGCGCCCGATCTTCGGCAAG
>CAYSVF010000201.1:0-5450 GCA_964434415.1 uncultured Parvibaculum sp. | reverse complement strand
GTGGTCGTGGACGAGGAGAACCTGTCCGACGGGTCGAACCCGGACGATCCGGCGGCACAGAGCAAATGAGCGGCGGGCGAGGATCCGCCCCCCAGAACCCGGCACCTTAACCCGGCACATGACCCCGAACTCCGAGTCCCCCTGAACTCCAAGCCCCCCTGAGCGCCCGTCGCCCAGGGGCGAAGCGGCAGACAGATGAACCATTTCGAGTATCGCGACGGCGTCCTTCACGCGGAAGGCGTCTCCGTCCCCGACATAGCGGCCGCCACCGGCACGCCCTTCTATTGCTATTCCAGCGCCACGCTGGAACGCCATTACGAGGTGTTCTCGCAGGCCTTCAAGGGCCAGAAGGCGCGCATCTGCTATGCGATCAAGGCCAATTCCAACCTCGCCGTGATCCGCACGCTGGCCCGCCTCGGCGCGGGCGCGGATGTGGTGTCGGAAGGCGAGCTGCGCCGCGCCGTCGCCGCCGGCGTGCCGGCCTCGAAGATCGTCTTTTCCGGCGTCGCCAAGACGGATGCCGAAATCGCCTTCGCGCTGGATGTGGGCATCGACCAGTTCAACGTGGAATCGGAGCCCGAACTCGACGCCATTTCGCGCGTGGCGGCGGGCATGGGCAAGCGCGCCCGCGTGGCACTGCGCGTGAACCCCGATGTCGACGCAAAGACGCATGAGAAGATCGCCACCGGCAAGGCGGAGAACAAGTTCGGCATTTCATGGCGCCGCGCGCCCGCCGTCTATGCCCATGCGCGGAACCTGCCGGGTATCGAAATTGCGGGCATCGACGTTCATATCGGCAGCCAGCTTACCGATCTGGAACCCTTCTCCACCGCCTTCACCCGTGTCGGCGAAATGGTGGAAGCGCTGAGGGCGGACGGCCATGCCATCGGCCGGATCGATCTGGGCGGCGGGCTCGGCATTCCCTATCGCGGCGACAATGACGTGCCCCCCCATCCGGACGAATATGCCGCCATGGTGAAGCGCACGCTGGGCCATCTCGATTGCGAGCTGACCTTCGAGCCGGGCCGCCTCATCGCGGGCAATGCGGGCATTCTCGTCACCCGCGTCATCTACGAGAAGATCGGCGAGGACCGCACCTTCCTGATCGTCGATGCGGGCATGAACGACCTGATCCGCCCGACGCTCTACGACGCGCATCACGATATCCTCCCGGTGGCCGAACCCGCCCCCGGCGCGGAAGAGATCGAATATGACGTGGTGGGCCCGGTCTGCGAGACCGGCGACTATTTCGCCCGCAAAAGGCGGCTGCCCCGCATGAAGGCGGGCGATCTGGTGGCCGTGATGTCGGCCGGCGCCTATGGCGCGGTGCAGGCCAGCGAATACAATACCCGTCCCCTCGTACCGGAAGTTCTGGTGCGCGGATCGAGCTTTGCGGAGGTGCGCGCGCGCCCCAGTTATGACGCAATGCTGAGACAGGATATGATACCGGACTGGCTCTCCGACTGAGGCGCAACGCAGCGCCGAAAGAGGTGGCGGAGGGCCGGAGCCTCATCCATCGACGCGCGAAAGGCGAGAGCTTGGCACGCCCTGAAGATGGCCCCGAAAACGCCGAAAATGGCGGCGGGCCCGGAAAAGCATCCGCAAGTCCCGAGAGACTTCCGCGCCGCGTGGAGCGGCGCATCGCGCTGGCCCGCGCGACGCTGCTCTGGGAGGCGCTCTGGCCCGCGCTCTGGCGGGCGGCGGCGCTTACCGGCTTTTTCGTCTCGCTTGCCCTGTTCGGCCTGTTCGAAGGCGCCCCACTCTGGCTGCACTGGCTGGCGCTGTCGGCCTTCGGCGTTCTGCTGGCGCTCGCCATCTGGCGCGGCTTTCGCGATTTCCGCTGGCCGACGCGCCATGACGCACTGCGCCAGATCGAAACCGCCTCCGGCCTCTCCCATCGCCCGCTGTCCACCTTCGAAGACATGCAGGCGGGCGGCACCGGCGACGAGACGCTGTGGCGGGCCCATCGCGACTGGATTTCCCGGCGGCTGAACCATCTGCGTATCGGCCTGCCCGCGCCGCGCATTGCCGGGCAGGATCCGTTCGGCCTGCGCGCGGCGGTCGTCCTGCTGTTGCTGGTCGCCGTCTGGGCGGGCGGACGCGACGCCGGACCGCGCCTCACCTCCGCCTTTCTGCCCGGCGCATCGCTGTCCCGGGATATCGCGATCGAGGCCTGGATCTCGCCGCCGCCCTATACCGGCATCCCGCCCATCTATCTGACCGGCGAGGCGGCGCCCGGAGACGAAACCGGCAACAGCAGCAGCGGCCCGAGCGACCAGACCGCCATCACCGTGCCGCAGGGCAGCGTGCTCTCGCTCAGGGTGAACGGCATGCGCGCCTATCCCGCGCTCAGCGTGGAAACCGGCAAACGCGCCGAACCCGAACCGCTCAAGGAGATTTCGCCGGGCAGCCATTCCATCGACCGCAAGCTGACGCAGAGCGCGGACATCACGCTGACCGGTGCGGGCCGCATCATGGATAGCTGGACCGTCAAGGTCACGCCGGACGAGGCGCCCTATATCGCCTTCAAGGCCGATCCGGAAACCGCCACCTCCGGCGCGATCGGGATTTCCTATATCGCGAAGGACGATTACGGCATCGCCACGGCGCAGGCGGAAATCCGCCTGCAAGAGGACAAGGCCGACAACACGAACGGAGACGGAGCGAAAAAGAGCGCGGTGGACGATCCGCAGCTCAAAGCCATCATGGACAAGCTCATGCCCCCCGCCCCGACCGTTGCGCCGCCCGATATCCGGCTGCCGCTTTCCGGCGCGCGCGCCAAGGAGGCCGACGGCCAGACCTGGACCGATTTGCGCAGCCATCCATGGGCCGGGCTGAAAGCGACGATGACGCTGGTGGCAACCGACGATGCCGGGCAGCGCGGGCACTCGCGCAGCATCGATTTCACCATCCCCGAGCGCAGCTTCAAGGACCCGCTCGCCCGCGCCATCGTGGAGCAGCGCCGCCAGCTGGCCGAAAATCCGCGCAGCACGGCCCGCGTCGCCCGCTTCCTCAACGCCTTCACGCACGACCCGGAAGAGACCATCTCCGACCCCGCCGTCTATATGGGACTCAGAACCGCCTATTGGCGGCTGGCGACGGCGCGGCGCACCGACGAGATGAAGGGCATTTACGATCTTCTCTGGTCGATCGCGCTGCGGATCGAGGATGGCGATCTGTCGCTTACCGAACGCGACCTGCGCGATGCGCAGAAAGCGCTCTCCGAAGCGCTGGAAGGGGATGCGGACGACGCCGAAATCGCCCAGCTGATGGCCGAGCTGAAAGATGCCTTCGCCCGCTATATGAGCGAAGTGAATGCGCTACGCGACGACTCCCCGCAGGAACTGGGAAAGGAACTTCAGCTCAAACCGGACACCAAGTTCATCACCGAGGATGAGCTTCAGCAGATGATCGACCGGATCGAGCGCCTTGCCCAGGCCGGCTCGCGCCAACAGGCCCAGGCCATGCTGCAGCAGATGCGCTCCATGATGGAAAATATGGAACTGCCGAAATCTCAGGGCTCTCTCTCTCCGCGCCAGCAGAGCATGAAAAATGCCGTCGATTCTCTAGACAAGCTGATCCGCCGCCAGCGCGACCTGATGGACCGGACCTTCCGCGCACAACCGGAGCAACACGGCATGTCCGCCTTCGGCCAGCAGCGGCATGGCGGCATGGCCGGTGACGACGAGGCAGGCGAGGACAAGGAAGGCGCACCGGATCTCGGCGGGCTGAAAGACGAGCAGGAGAAACTCCGGGCCGACCTAAAGGGCGTCATCAAGGACCTTCAGATGCGCGACGACGTGCCGCTCGACTTCATCGTCAAGGCCGAGAGAGAGATGGAGAAGGCGATGAACTGGCTCAGGGACCAACGCGCCGACCGTGCCGCCGGTGCGCAGGGCGAGGTCGTCTCAAAGCTGCGCAAGGGCGTCGAGGGGCTGGTGAACAAGCTGATGGCGGAAGGCGCACGCGGCAAGGGCTATGTCAGGAAGGACGGCAAATCCGACCCGCTCGGGCGCGTGCGCGACCCGAACGGCCAGGGCATGAGCAACAGCCCCAGCGGCGAGGTGGGCGTGCCCAGCGAATTCAGCCTGCAGCAGGCCCGTGAAATCCTGCAGGAGCTGCGCCGCCGCGCGGGCGAACTCAACCGCCCTCAGGAAGAACTCGATTATCTCGACCGATTGCTGAAACGGTATTGAGGGTTGGCCTAACCGCGAGAGGCCAGGGCCGCGTCGACCTGCGTCACCAGCTCGTCCAGCGTGAAGGGCTTCAGCATGATGTCGTGGATGATCGCCTCCAGCCCATGTGCGCGCTCGCGCTGGTCGGAATAGCCCGTCATCAGGAGAATGGTGATCCCCGGCGCATGGCGCGAGGCGGAGAGCGCCAGCGAAATGCCGTCCATCACCGGCATGATGATGTCGGTCAACAGTAGCTCATAGGGCTTTTGCATTTCCATGGCGCGGGCCAGCGCATCGAGCGCTTCCGACCCGTCCGACACGGTATCGACTTCATGGCCCGCACCCATCAGCGCGCGGGCGATGAAGGACTGGACGGAAGGCTCGTCTTCGGCAACCAGTATCCGGGCCATATCCCTATTCCTCGATATAGCCCACGAAAGGCAATTGCCGGTAGGCATGGCCGACATCCATACCATAGCCGATGACGAAACGGTCGGGGCAGTCGAACCCTTTAAAGTCCGGCGCGATGTCCGCCACCTGCTTGCCCTTCTTGTGAAGAAGAACGCAGGACGCCACGCTGTTTGCGCCGCGCGCGATCATCAGATCCTTGGCGAAGGCGAGCGTCCGGCCGCTTTCGAGAATGTCGTCCACCAGCAGAACGTCGCGTCCTTCCACCGGCACTTCGGTGTCGCGGACGATGGTCACCTCGCCGCGCGAGGTCGTATCCGCGCCATAGCTCGACAGGGTGATGAAATCCATATCGGGCGCCGCGCCCGCATCATGCAGGGCGCGCAGCAGATCGGCGGCGAAGATGAAACTGCCCTTGAGCACGGGAACGATGAGCGGCGCGCGGCCCAGCGCGGCGACGATCTCGCGCGCCAGCGCATGATTGCGCGCGGCGATTTCCTCCGCCGTGATGAGAACGGTGATCCGGGCGGAATGGTCGCGGGGCTCGCTCATCCGGCCGATCCTATTCGCCGCCGGGTCCGGAGCCCGAAGACGCGGCATCCGGGTCGTCCTTCAAGTCCTTGGCCGCGACGGGCCCTTCCTTCACGGCCGCCGCCTTGCCGTCCGGCGAAAGGTCGGAGCCCTTGTCGAAACGGATCTCCACATCGCGCGTGGCCGGGGGCGGGCTCGAAAGCCGCGTCACGAAGGGAACCGACTGACCGGGCTTCAGCCTCCGCTCCGGCAGGGCGAAGGTCCAGTGATAGATCTCTTCCTGCTTTTCGTCGCGCAGGCCGATCCGAAGCCGCGGCAGGGCGCGCGGCTTCGGAT
>CAYSVF010000200.1:916-5451 GCA_964434415.1 uncultured Parvibaculum sp. | reverse complement strand
CTTTGCCTGGAAAGCGCCGGCGCGCGGTTTCTCGGCCTGCCCCTGCCGGGGCTCTTCTGCCCCGAGGTGGATGCCCGCGAATACGCGATCGGCCGGCGCTTCTTCTTCGATGTGCGCGCCCGGTTGCGCCTGCTCGGCGGGGCCATGCATTACAAGGGATGGCTGACACCCTTGCCGGCGCCCGAAGCGCCGGGTGCGATACTGATCTTCGACGGCGAATGCCCGATGTGCTCGTCCTTCTCCAACTACGTGAAGCTCCGGGACGAGTTCGGCGGCATCGAGCTGTTCAACGCGCATCACGCGAGCCATCCCGAGGTCGTCGAGGTGCGCCGCCGCGGGGTCGATCTCGATGCCGGGGTGGGACCGGCGGAAATCACCGAATGCCGGTGCAAGGAGTTCCGCTGCCAGCACCTCGCCCGCAGCGAGGCGGACGGTCCCCTCGCCACTCGATCCCTGGCGGTTCGCCTCGAAATCGCGCGGCAATGCCGCCAGCCGCCGGTCCACCGGCTCCAGCGCCTCAGCGAGCTTTTCGCCCGCCGGCGTCAGCCGATATCCTGTGCGCTCGCGCTCGAACAGACGGGCATTGAGGTCGTCTTCCAGCGACGCCACGCGGCGCAACACCGTGGTCGTGTTCACGCCCAGTTGCTGGGCCGCGCCGGAAAGGCTGCCTGCCGCTGCCACGGCGAGAAAGAAACGCAGATCGTCCCAGTTCATGGCCTGTCGGCTCCACATTTGCTTTGGAGCAAAACTACTCTTGCGTTTCAGCAATATAAAGAGCGGTTTGCAAAAAAGCCTATGCGGGTTTGCAGAATCGTTAACAGGCTGATTTGACTAGGGTTTTACAGGGGAAACCGCGTCGGCGGCCTGTTGCGCCCGCTTCCGGGCCTCAGCCGTATCCCCGCCCCGGACCAGCGCCACGCCCATCCGGCGCCTGATATAGGCTTCAGGCTTGCCGAAAAGTCGAACCTCTGAGTGAGGTACAGTGAGGGCCTTGTCGAGATCGGCGAAGGCAATGCCTTTCTCATCCATGCCGCCATAGATGACCGCGCTGGCGCCGGGCGAAATCGTTTCCACCGAAACCGGCAGACCGAGAATGGCGCGGGCATGGAGCGCGAACTCGCTCTGATACTGGGTGGCCAGCGTCACCAGACCGGTATCGTGCGGGCGCGGGCTGACCTCGGAAAACCAGACCTTGTCCCCCTTCACGAACAGCTCGACGCCGAATATCCCCCGCCCGCCCAGCGCGGCGGTGACACGTCCGGCAATATCGCGGGCCGATTTCGCCGCCGCTTCGCTCATCGCCTGGGGCTGCCAGCTTTCCACATAATCCCCGTTTACCTGGCGATGGCCGACCGGCGCACAGAAAGACGTTTCGACCTCGCCCGAGGCGCCGACCGCCCGAACGGTAAGCAGCGTGATCTCGAAATCGAAATCGACGAGCCCCTCGACGATGATACGCGGCGCTTCCACGCGCCCGCCCTGCATCGCCTTTTCCCATGCCGGGTCGATGTCGCCGGGCTCCTTGAGCAGGCTCTGCCCCTTGCCCGAGGACGACATGACCGGCTTCACGAAACACGGGAACCCGATACCGCCCTCGATCGCCGCGCGCAATTCCTCCGCATTGGAGGCAAAAGCGTAGGGCGAGGTCGCAAGCCCCAGCTCCTCGGCGGCGAGACGGCGAATACCTTCGCGGTTCATGGTGAGCTGCGTCGCCCGTGCCGTGGGAATGACTTCGGCGATCCCCTCTTTCTCGATCTCGGCCAGCATGTCGGTCGCGATGGCTTCGATCTCCGGCACGATGAGATGCGGGCGCTCTTTCTCCACCAGCGCCTTCAGCGCCGCGCCATCCGTCATCGCGATTACATGAGAGCGATGCGCGACCTGCATGGCCGGCGCATTTTCATAGCGGTCGACGGCGATCACTTCCGCCCCGTAGCGCTGAAGTTCGATGGCGACTTCCTTGCCCAGTTCGCCCGAGCCCAGAAGCATGACGCGGGTGGCCGAAGGCGAAAGCGGCGTGCCGATACGCATGAGCGATTCCCTCTCATCTGTTTCCTGCGCTTTAGCATGGGCGCGAGACGTTCGGAACTCCCCGCCGCCGGGACTTGACGGATCGCCCCAACTGATTACATTTGAACATATGTTCAATTGTTAGGTTCGAGACATGGCGATCTGCCCCGACACCGAAAGCCTGCCCCCGCTGGACGACGACCGCGCCATCGAGCTGGCCGAGATGTTCCGCCTGCTGGGCGACCCCAGCCGCCTGCGCATCGTGCTGGAAACACTGGGCGAGCCGCGCTCCGTGGGCGACATCGCAGGCCGGCTCGGTCTCTCGCTGTCGCTGGTGAGCCATCATCTGAGGCTCTTGCGGGCAGCCCGCCTCGTCAGCGCGGACAGGCGCGGCAAACAGATCTTCTATTCGATCCACGACGCCCATGTGGCCCATGTCATCCGCGACATGGTCGCCCATGTGAATGAGGAACCGGAGTAACGGCCATGACGCACAACCATTCGCACGATCACGGTCATGGTCACTCCCACAGCCATTCGCATGTGCCGGACGGCGCGAACGAACGCCGTATCGCCTGGGCGATGTGGATCACCGGCGGTTTCATGATCGTCGAAGCCGCCGGCGGCTGGATATCCGGATCGCTCGCGCTCATCGCCGATGCGGGCCACATGCTGACCGACACCGGCGCGCTGGCGCTGGCCTGGCTTGCGGTACGCCTCGCCCGCCGCCCTGCGGACACCGCCCGGTCCTTCGGCTATATGCGCGCGGAAATCCTCGCCGCCTTCCTGAACGGTGCGGTGATGATCGCGCTGGCCGCCTGGATCATCTTTGAAGCCGCGATGCGTATCTTCGAGCCGGTACCGATCCTCGCCGGACCGATGCTGATGGTCGCCATCATCGGCCTGCTGGTGAACATCGTCTCCTTCACCCTGCTCCATGGCGGCGAAGGAAACCTGAACATGCGCGGCGCGGCGATCCACGTGCTGGGCGACCTGCTCGGCTCCGTTGCCGCCATCGTGGCCGCGGTCGTCATCATGTACACGGGCTTCACGCCCATCGACCCCATCCTCTCCGTCTTCGTGGCGGTGCTGATCCTGCGCGGCGCAATCTCCGTCACCACCGACGCCGCTCATATTCTGATGGAAGGCACGCCGGAAGATCTCGACACCGAAGCGATGGCGGAAGACCTCATCGCAAACATCCCCTCGGTGACGGATATCCATCACGTCCATGCCTGGTCGCTCGCCTCGGGCCGCACGCTTGTGACGCTCCATGCCGTGCCGGCACCGAGCGCATCGCCCGCTACAGCCCTGACAGCGATCAAGGAACGACTCGCCGAGCGCTATGGCGTGACCCATGCGACGGTGCAGATGGAACCGGAAGATTGCCCGGACCATGGCGAAAAGCTCACAAAACTGGCCGGAAATCCACGAGCAGATACTAAAGGGATCTGCTCGTAGACCCTGGTTTTGACTATTTTCCGGGCGGTTGCTCACCCTCGTCCGGAAAATCGTCAGGGTCCATTCCGCCTGTTGAAAAGTTTCCGCTACGGTATTTGTTGCAATGCAGTATAATGCGGGACAAGCCATTTCCGGCGGAGCTTCCCACGCATGTTTCCATCTGCTAGCGATCCGATCTTTTGGCGGGCCTGGAGTGAATTCGGCCTCGTTGCCGAATATGGCGCGCTCGCCGCGTCCTACCCGGCACTGCTGAAGGCGCCCAAGGGAGACGGTCACGGCGTGCTGGTTCTGCCCGGTATGCTGACAGGCGATGAATCGACCTCCTTCCTCCGTACCTATCTGAAAGAGCTGGGCTATAGCGCCCATGCCTGGCGGCAGGGGCACAATTGGGGACCGAGCCGCCACATCCACCGCAAGCTGAAAGAGCGCGTCAATGAGCTGGCCGACGAGTGCGGCCGCGCGATCAGCATCGTCGGCTGGAGCCTGGGCGGCATCTATGCGCGCGAGCTGGCGCGGGAATTTCCCGATCAGGTGCGTCAGGTGATTACGCTGGGAAGCCCCTTCGGCGCGGGCTACCGCGTCAGCGGCGAAGTGGATCCGAAGCTCGCCGAGCGCCTGCGCGTACCGCCGCCCGTTCCCTCGACATCGATCTATTCCCGCTTCGACGGGCTCGTGCCCTGGGCGGCCTGCCGCGAACAGGAAACGCCGCAGACGGAAAACATCGAGGTGCCCGCCACGCATCTCGGCATGGGCGGCAACCCCCTCGTCTTCTGGGCGGTGGCCGACCGGCTGTCGCAGGCGGAAGGAGAATGGAAGCCCTTCGAGCGCTCGGGCTTCCATAAATGGTTTTACGTCTGAAGGCGGGGTTCGCCTGATACATCTCACTTCGTGTCGTTCCGGCCTTCCCTGTATGTAAATGTGGCCGGGCCCCAATCCGTCTATCGGCAAATTGCGATGCGAGTGGATCCCGGGAATAAATCCCGGGATGACACTGTGCCTGTGTTGCCTGGTTCCCAAAACCAAACGTCGTCATGGCCCGGCTTGTCCGGGCCATCCACGTCTTG
>CAYSVF010000200.1:0-906 GCA_964434415.1 uncultured Parvibaculum sp. | reverse complement strand
TGTGAAAAAGACGTGGATGCCCCGCATAAAGCGGGGCATGACGAGCACAATCGTCGAGCGAGGGGGTTCAGTCCCCCGCGACCGAACCGGCCGGCGTACTACGCGCCTTGGCCTTGTTCGACACGCCGTCGCCGACGATCTTCATCAGACCGCCAATCACCACCAGCGTCGCCACATAGAAGATGGCCTGAATGGGAAGCGGGCGTGACGTGTAGCCGATCAGCGTATGCAGCGTCTGGCCGACAAGGCTGTTTTCCGACAGCAGCCAGGACGTATTCCACATGAACCCGCCCATCGGCGGCAGGAAACCGCCCTGCACGAGAAACTTGGCCCCCTGAGCCGCCATACCGGCAGCCAGCAGCAGGATCATCCAGCCCGTCACGCGGAAAAGCATGTTGAGCGAAAGCCTGAGCAGCCCGAAATAAAGCGCAAAGCCCAGCGCGCCGCCCGCCACGATGCCGAGCAGACCGCCCGCCAGCATCGCGGAATTGCCGACGCCGCCGCTGGCGATGCCGTTGAGGAAGAGCACGACTTCGGAGCCTTCCCGCATCACCGCCGCGCCGACCACGATCGCCAGCGCATAGAGCGGCTTCGTGCCGACGGTCACGTCATGCCCGACTTCCTTCATCTCGGTGGCAAGCTGGCGGCCATGACTGCCCATCCAGACATTGTGCCACCCCAGCATGATGACGGCGAGGAAGAGCACGCTCGCATTGAAGATTTCCTGCCCCGTGCCTTCCAGCGAATTGGATATGGCGCTTGCAAAGGCGGCAACGAGACTCGCACCCACAAGGCCGGCCAGGATACCGGCGCCCAACCAGCGCCCTCGCCCGGCCACGCCCTTCGTGGCGGCCGCAACGATGCTGACGATCAGTGCCGCTTCCAGCACTTCGCGGAATACGATGA
>CAYSVF010000199.1:0-5459 GCA_964434415.1 uncultured Parvibaculum sp. | reverse complement strand
CTCTAGGACCGGCTGAAACCCAAAAACCCCCGGCGGGAAACACATTTTCCGCCGGGGCAAACATTCCGAAACCTTTACACCCCAATCTCCTGCCTATGGCCGGACCGTCCGCCACTACGAAGCCGGACGGTAAAACCGCGAACGGGGTAACGAAGATGACCGAAATTTCCACTCAGGACGCCGCGTCGATGCGGTTCCGGGAAAAATTTCTGCTCGTTACCGCCGCACTCCTCGCGCTGCTTCTCGCCATGGCCATCGGCCGCCAGATGATGGTCGAGACCGGCTACACCAACAGTTATGCGGCGCTGGCAGACGGGTTCCTGCAGGGGCGTCTCGATGTCGACAAATGTTTCGACAGCGACTGCGCCAAGATCGGCGGGAAACACTATGTGGTCTTTCCGCCTGTCCCTGCCATCGTCGCAATGCCTTTTGTGGCCGCTTTCGGTCCCGGTTTTCACCACTTCATGGTCATTGGCGTCGTTGCGCTCATCGCCTCGCTCGCTCTCTGGTGGCGCATCTTCGAAGCAATGGAGGTCAAACGCGAGACGGCGCTCTGGCTTTTGCTGGCGCTGACTTTCGCAAGCCCTCTCTTCTACGTCACACTGCGTGCCGACAAGGTCTGGTTCTTTGCCCACAGTATCGACTTCCTGCTGGTCTCAGCCGCCTTGCACGAAGTCATACGCGGCATGAGCCTCGTCCGCGCTGGCGCTTTCATCGGCGCGGCTTTTCTTTGCCGCCAGATGTCGATCCTGCTGGTGCCGTTCCTGTTCGCCCTGTCGCTGAAGCCGCAGGAGCGGCTCATCTCCCTGGGCAGGGACCATATCGTGCGCGCGCTGAAACTTGGCCTGCCGGTCGCAGCCGCCGTCGCCGTCTATCTGGCCTATAACTGGCTGCGCTTCGGCGATGCGATGGAAACGGGCTATGCCTATATCGCCTCGCCCGATCTCGAAAAATGGTCGCTCATCAACTACCGGCTGACGCATATCGGACTCTTCTCGAAGGACTATGTGCCCTTCAACGCAGTCTATCTGTTCCTGCAAGGCTTCCACGTGCAGTGGGGTGGGCCCGATTTGCTCGATATCGTTGCCTTCGATCCCATGGGCACCTCGATTATCGCGGCAAGCCCCTTCATTCTGCTTGCGATTTTTGCGCCGGCAACGCGACCTGTCGTCATCGGCGCGCTCTGCGCCCTGCTGATTGCCGGGATTACGCTCTTCTATCACGGCAATGGATACTCCCAGTACAACACCCAGCGCTTCACGCTGGACTGGATGCCGGTCATGATGTTCGCCTTGCCGCTTGCTGTGAAAGAGCCGATCCGGCCCGTTTTCGGGCTTCTGGCGACTTATGGGATCGCACTCAATGTGGCCGCCGTCGCCATATTGGCGATTTTGCCGCCCGGGTCGTGAGGTGCCAAATACCCGAGTTTTTCACTAGGTGTGGCGCCCTGTCACAGGCCTTTCAGAAGACCCCGGTGTTTTCGTTGTGGCACAGAATTTCGTAAGCCATTGAATATTAACAATAATTCATGTGCCAGCCTTTTTAACTCGAAATTACCGATTACCCATAAATCCCCATTGAAACGCTCAGGCTTGAAGCCTAAATAATCTCTACAAGGCCGGGACACCAAAATTCGCGTCTGGCAAAGCCCCCCGATGCCTCACGCGAAAGTCCTGACCAAGGCGCCGGAATCCCCTCCCGGCGCCCCCGCGCAAGAAGACGCGCGGTAGCGCCCCGTCTCCCCCCGGCGGGGCGCTACTTTATGCGCCGCACCGTTCTTGTCTGGGTTGCGGACCGCACCTTTTTGCCCTCCCCGGTTCCAGCCGCTTTCCGCGTCCTGCCTCGATCTGTATAAGCGAGGCCATGTCTGACGACTTCTATTCCAACGACAACGAGCCACAGGGCCAGACCTTCACCATTTCGGATGCCGAACTGGAGGCCCTGGAGGCTGAGCTGCCGATCCTCGCCGGCCTTCGGCGCTTTGCCGAAGAAGCCGTGAGCCTGCCCTGGTTCTCCGATCTCGGACGGCCGCTGGACAAGGAAACGCGGGCGCTCGCGCGCTCCTATCTCGACGGGCTCGGCTTTCCCGATGCCGAGGTCGCGCGCATCCGGAACTGGGAGGAGGCGGCCGACGCGGCCATGACCTTCGACATCGAACCGCTTCAGTGGGAAGCGGAGGAAAGCTTGCGGGCCGCGCTTGCGGCGGAAGCCGTCGACCGCGTCAGCGAACAGGGCCTCTCCATCGCCATGACGCATGTGAGCGCGCTGCTGGGTCAACGCATGCGTCAGGCCGTCGGCGACGCCGCCCATTTCTGGGATATAGGCGACGAGGGACTGTTGAACGCCGCGGCGGGCGCCGCGCTCCAGTCCGCGCATAATGCCGCGCTCGCTCTCATCGCGGAGGAGGATCACGACCACCCCTTCCGGCGCAAATTCACGCTTTTTGCGCGCGGCCGCTGGCCCATCGGCATTGCCGGGCTTACGCTCAATCTCTTCTGACAACCCATCCATATCGAAAACGGAGCCTGTCGCCCGTGGAGTTCAAACTCGCAACCTGGAATATCAATTCCGTCCGCCTGCGGATCAACCACGTCGAAAAACTGCTGGCCGAACATGCGCCCGACGTGTTGTGCCTGCAGGAGATCAAGTGCACGGACGACAACTTTCCCTACAAGGCGCTGAAAAAGGCCGGTTATGAGCATATGGCCGTTTGCGGCCAGAAAGGCTATCACGGCGTCGCCACGGTGAGCCGCATTCCCTTCACCGCGACAAGCTCGCGCGAGTTCTGCGAAATGGGCGACAGCCGCCATGTCTCCGTCGATCTCGACGTGCCGGGCGGCCTGCGGATCCACAATTACTACGTGCCTGCCGGCGGCGACGAACCGGACCCGGAAAAGAACGAGAAATTCGCGCACAAGCTCAATTTCATGGGCGAAATGCGGGACTGGTACAAAGGCCATCGCAACAAGTCGAAGGCACGCATGGTACTGGTCGGCGACCTCAACGTCGCGCCGCTTGAACACGATGTCTGGTCCCACAAGCAGCTTCTGAAAGTCGTCAGCCACACGCCCGTCGAGGTCGATCTGCTGAACGAGGTCATGGCGTCCCACAACTGGGTCGATGTCATGCGCCAGTTCGTGCCGGAACATGAAAAGCTCTATTCCTGGTGGAGCTATCGCGCCAAGGATTGGGAAGCGTCCGACCGGGGCCGCCGGCTCGACCACATCTGGGTCACACCGGCTCTCGCCAACGCACCGACATCCATGCAGGTTCTGAAAGAAGCGAGAGGATGGGAGCGGGCCTCCGATCATGCGCCGGTAATCGCGACGCTGCGGCTCTAGGCTGTGGGGCAGCCCTTATTATAGGGGGATGCCGCCTCGGTGCCCGCTCCTGGGGTTCCTCACGTCCAGCCGGTTTTTGACGCCAAATAGGGGAAAGCGCCACCCGGTTCTTATTAGGGTGAGGCCCCTAAAGTAGGGTATTCGCCCTAGACGCGCAAGCCCGGATTTTGGCCGGTTTCCGCTAATGACAAGTTTGTGAATTAGCGCCGAAACTGGCACAAAAGAGGAAAGCTCGGGCCCGCCGCGCGCGGCATGATCCACGCCGGACACAGGGCAGAAAAACAAAAGCAAGAAAATCCCCATGGCACCCAAGACCAAGGACAAAATTGTTTCCAGCAGCCTGAAGCTCTTCAACGAGCTGGGCTATGACGCGGTCACCACCGCGCGGATCGCAGAGGAAGTGGGCATCTCGGAGGGCAATCTCTGGTACCACTTCCGTACCAAGCGCGACCTCGTGCGCGCGCATCAGCTTGCACTCTTCGCCCAGATCGATGAGCGCAACGCAATCGACAGCACGCCCGAAACCGTTCTGGAGGACTATGCGCGCTACAACCGCGTGATGTTCGAGGAGGTCTGGGCCTATCAGTATCTCTATCGCGACCAGGCCGAATATGGCCGCGCTTCGCCCGATCTCGAAAGCCGCGTCTCAAGCATTTACGACATGACCACCCGGGCGGTGATCGGCTTTCTGCATGACATGATCGAGGCGGGACACCTCACCCTGCCCGAAGACGAACTGGTGCCGCTCGCCGACAATGTCTGGATGGTCGTACGGTACTGGCCGAGCTTCCTGCGCGAAACGCGCAATGTTCTCAAGCTCGACAAGGCCGCGCTCAATGCGGGCATCCGCCACCATTTCGCGCTGTTCGAAACGCATCTGAGCCCGCAGGCGCGGGACTTCTTTGAAAGGAACGGCTACGCCTGAGCGGCTTTCTCCACCTCGCCCGCCTTCTTTTCCTTCCGCTTCAGCGTCACGAATGTCGCCGTGGAACTTGCCGTCGCCAGCAGCGTTCCGTCCGGCGCGTAAAGCTCTCCCTCTACAAAGCCGACCGACTTGCCTTTCTTGATGACGCGCCCTCGGCCATAGATACGGCCCGGCCGCGCGGCATTGAGCATGGAAACCTTGAGTTCCAGCGTCGGGCTGATCTGGCCCCATTCCAGATCGAGGCCGACGGCGAGGCTCATCACATCGTCCAGCATCGCGGCGACCATGCCGCCCTGAATACCGCCCCAGAGATTGCAGAGCTGCTCGCCGGCCTCGAACAGCACGTCGACGGTCAACGCCTCCCGGCTCACATCGACGATGTGCAGACCCAGATACTCGCTCGCGGGCGCCCGGCGCTTGTAGAGTGCCTGAATATTCGGCGGCCAGTCGGCCTTGGGCTCTCCCGCCGGCTCACCCCATTTCGGCGTATCAGTCTTCGTCATCGGGACCGCTCCCCTCCCCTTGTTCTTCTGCCGCCGCCCGCGAAGCGCGGGTGACCGGTTTTGCCGAGCCTAGCCGCCCCTTCAGGCGCCACAGATCGTCCTGCAACTCGTCCAGCCGGTCGGCCATATGCGCCGTAACCAACTGCCCCATCTCCGGAAATTCCGAAATGAGCCTGTGAAACGTGTCGCGCCGCAGCCGGACCGCTTGAAGCTCGGTCACCGCACGGGTCGTCGCCTCCCAGGATCTGGGCTCGATCAGGGCCGTTTCGCCGATGAGGTCTCCACTGTCAAGTCTGAGCGCCCGGCGTTCGCCCCGTTCCTCGAGAAACATTACCGCTTCGCCCTCCAGCACCAGAAGCGCGCCGTCGGCGGGCGTCCCCGCCTCGCAAACGGTCGCGCCTGGCGCAAAGGAGAGCGCTTCGGCAGAAAAGGCGATCACTTCCAGTCTCACCCTGTCGAAACGGGAAAACAGGGCGTGACGCCGCAGCTTGCTGACAATGATCTCCAGGCTCATGGAGCAAGCATAAAGCGTCGCGGCGGAATGTGGATACCGGTTTTCGGCAGAGGCTCGCGAGCGGACAAGAGCCGTCCTGTTTGCGCTCCGGCAGGGGCCCGGCTAAGAAAGCAGGAGCGATTTCGGCCCCGACAGCACGGACCCGGTTCAGTGCCAGAAAACAAGAACGATACGAT
>CAYSVF010000198.1:0-5480 GCA_964434415.1 uncultured Parvibaculum sp. | reverse complement strand
TTGCCCCACCAACCGGCGTTCCCTGCCCGGGGAAGTCGTCACGCGCTTCCTTCTGAAGCCCGCTACTGCCGGAAAAAAGAGCCACGCATTCCTTGGCGGCCCGTCCAGTGTTGACCTCCGGTTCTTAAGAAGCCCCTAACGAGCGGCAAATTCTGCCGGGCGCTTCATTTCGCATTTACCTAAAAATCCCGCGACCCGCCGTTCGTTTAACCCGTCATTAAGTCTGACGCGGCAAATTCTGCCTATGGGCGGTGGCGTCGCGCATTGGGCAAGCGAAGGCCACCCGGTGGTTCACCCGCTAGGATGAACCGCCGTAACGAAAGGACGATGGCACGAAGCGGGCAGCTTCGGATCGTCGGGTGGGGCTTGGGCATTCAATGGATATCACCGAAGTTTTGCGCTTCGTCGGCGCGCTCGTTTTCATCGTCGGTCTGATCGGGCTGTGCGGCTTCGCCGCGCGCAAATACGGCCTCTTCACCGGCGGCTACACCATGCCGGGCGCAGTGAAGCGCCTCGCCATCGTGGAAACGAAACCGCTCGACACGAAAAACCGCATCGTCCTCATCCGCCGCGACGGCAAGGAACATCTGATCCTGCTCGGCGCGGAACAGAGCCTCGTCATCGAAAGCGGCATCGACGCGCCCGTTGAAGAACGAAAGGTCGAAGCCGCCGCTGCCGCGCCCGCCAATGATGCAGACGCGGATGATAAGCCTGCCCGCAATACGGCACCGGCAACCGCGAATGAGCGCTTCGTCGCACAACTTCCCGTGCCCGCCCAACACATGCACCGTCTGGTGCAGCGCCTGAAGGAGCGCCGGGCATGAGCAGGACCATCGACCGCAAGGCGCTTTGGCGCGCCGCCCTCGCCTTTGTTTTCACCCTCTTCGCGGCGGGTCCGGCCATGGCCGCCGACCCGATCACGGTCAATCTCGGCGGCGATCTCGGCCTGACCGATCACATCGTTCAGATCGTCGCCCTCGTCACCATTCTGAGCCTCGCCCCGTCGATCCTCATCATGGTGACGTCCTTCGTGCGCATCGTGGTGGTGCTCTCGCTGATGCGCACCGCACTCGGCATGCAGCAATCGCCTCCCAATGCGGTCATCATCAGCCTGTCGCTCTTTCTCACCGCCTTCATCATGACGCCGACCTTCAAGACGGCCTATCATGAGGGCATCGAGCCGATGATGAACCAGCAGATCGAATTCGGCGAAGCCTTCGAGAAGACTAGCCAGCCCTTCAAGACCTTCATGCTGAGCCAGGTCCGCGACCAGGACCTGCAGCTCTTCGTCGACCTTTCCGACGCGGGCACGCCCGACAAGCCGGAGGATATCGGCCTTCAGGTGTTGGTGCCCGCCTTTATGATTTCGGAACTGCGCCGCGCCTTCGAAATCGGCTTCCTCGTCTTCCTGCCCTTCATCGTCATCGACATGGTGGTCGCTTCCGTCCTTATGTCCATGGGCATGATGATGCTGCCGCCGGTGATCATCTCACTGCCGTTCAAGCTCATCTTCTTCGTACTGGTGGACGGATGGGCGCTGATCGCGGGGAGCCTCGTCCGAAGTTTCGGACATGGATAAGGGTATCGCCTACCCGCCGAGAAACATCGTCGCCTGATAGACGATCATCGCCGCGATATAGGCCATGGTCAGCATGTAAACGAACATGACCGCGGGCCAGCGCCATGAATTCGTCTCCCGCCTCACCACGGCCAGCGTGGAGGCGCATTGGGGCGCGAAGACGTACCACGCCAGAAAGGCGAGCCCCGAGGCGAGCGACCAGTGCGTGGACAGGATCTGGGTGAGCGAACCGCCGCTCTCCCCGCCCACCGCATAGACGGTGCCGAGCGCGGCGACCGCCACCTCGCGCGCCGCCATGCCCGTGATGAGCGCCACCGCGATCTGCCAGTTGAACCCGATGGGCTTCAGGAGCGGCTCCACCGCATGGCCGATCATGCCTGCAAGGCTGTAATGGATCGCCGGCTCCATGGCGCCGGGCGGCGGGGCGGGAAAACTGCTGAGGAACCAGATCACGATCATCATGGTGAGAATGATCGTGCCCGCCCGGCGCAGAAAGATGCGCGCCCGCTCCAGCACACCCCAGACCACATTCTTGACGCTGGGCAGCTTGTAGTCGGGCAGCTCCATGATGAAGGGCTCGGACGCATGCCGGTGAAAGAAGAGACGCATCGCCGTGGCGACGCTCAGCGCACTCACAATGCCCGCCGCGTAAAGACCGAACATGACGAGCCCCTGCCGGTCGACCACGCCGAACACCGCGCCGCGCGGAATGAAGGCGGCGATGATGAGCGTATAGACGGGAATGCGCGCCGAGCAGGTCATCAGCGGCGACACCAGAATGGTCACCAGCCTGTCCCGCCAGCTATTGATGACGCGCGTGCCCATGATCCCGGGAATGGCGCAGGCAAAGCTCGACAGCAACGGAATGAAGGCGCGCCCGTGAAGCCCCGCCCGGCCCATCAGCTTGTCCATCAGAAAGGCCGCGCGCGCCATATAGCCCACGTCTTCCAGCAGGATGATGAACAGGAACAGGATCACGATCTGCGGCAGGAAGACGAGCACGCTCCCCACGCCGGAAATGATGCCGTCGGAAATCAGGCTGCGCAGCATTCCGTCCGGCAGCGTGGCATGCACCACGGACGACAGCCATTCGAAGCCTACGCCGATCATGTCCATCAGCGGCGTTGCCCAGCTGAACACCGCCTGGAACATCAGGAAGAGAACGCCGAGCAGGATCGCAATGCCGTAAACCGGATGCAGCAGCACGCGGTCCACACGCGCCGTCCATTCGTCGCTGTCTTCGGGCCGCGTCACGCAATCCTTGAGAATGAGGTCCGCGGTGCGGTGCATCTCGCGCACGGTCTTCGCATCGGGCGCGGCCCATGTGTTTACAGGAGCACTCGTATTTGCAGGAGCGCCCGCCGCCGCATCGGCTTCCTCCGGCGCCATCTTGTCGAGAAGCGCCAGCAGCGCATCCGTGCCGTTGCGCCGCACCGCCACCGAGGGCACCACCGGAATGCCGAGCGCGGCGGAGAGCTTGTCGATATCGATATCGATGCCGCGATGCTTCGCGATGTCATACATGTTGAGCGCGAGGATCAGCTTGCGCCCCGTCTGCTTCAGCTCCAGCACCAGCCGCAGCATCAGCCGAAGATTGGTCGCATCGGCCACGCAGACGATGGCGTCCAGCGTGCACTCGTTTTCAAGCGTGCCGAGGACGGCGTCGCGCGTAATCTGCTCGTCGGGGCTGCGCGCGCGCAGGGAATAGGTGCCTGGCAGATCGAGCAGCACGACCTCGCGGCCCGCGGGCGTCACGAACTTGCCCTCCTTGCGCTCCACCGTCACGCCGGCATAGTTCGCCACCTTCTGCCGGCTGCCGGTCAGCGCATTGAAGAGAGCCGTCTTCCCGCAATTGGGATTGCCGACAAGGCCGAGATGCAGCGTCGCAGAGGTCATGACGGGCGGCTATCCGAAGCGACCATGATGCAGCCGGCCTCGCGGCGGCGCAGCGCGACGCGCATGTCGTCCACCTTGACGGCGATGGGATCGCGGCCCATCGGGCCTTCATGAATGAGTTCCACCCGCGCGCCTTCCACAAAGCCCATTTCAAGCAACAGGCGCTCAAGCTCGGGCTGATCGTCGGAGGCAAGGATATCGATCACGATCCCGGCATCGCCCACCCGGCCCTCGCCAAGCGGCCAATGCGGAACGGTGGATTGATCGGCTGTATCGAGTGCCATGGCGCCTGCCCTTCATCCTGCCGCCTATGGGCAGTTTTGAAGGCACTTAAATGCAAGCCCCTCTCATTTGCAATGTGACATTTGGTTGCAATTCGGTAAGGCGGCACCCCTACCCCGGGAACATCGCCTTGAAGAGCCATTCCGCCTGCGCGATGAGGCGTTCGCTCGTATAGGCTTCCGGGTCCGTCAGCCTCAGATGCACCAGCTCTTCCGACACGGCCAGCAGCATATGTACGGCAAGCTCCGCGTCCGGATTGGCTTTGGACGATGAGCCCATCCCCTCCTTTGCCAGCGCCTCCGCGAAATGCGCCCGCGTCAGCGCGCGGCCCTGTTCCAGCCGGTCGTAAAGCTCCGGCGGGCCGCCGGGGCTCGGCATGAGCAGCATCCGCCAGGTCGCGGGCGAGGCATCGACCGCTTCCAGTACCCCCGCCACGCCGGCTGCGAAACGCGACTCGCCCTTGCCGGACGCCCGCTCGGAAGCCAGCGCGAAGCTTGCCGCCGCCCGCTCATATTCCCGGTCCACCATGGCAAGCAGCAGGTCGGAGAGATTGCCGAATTGCTGATAGATCACCGTCCGCGTGATCCCGCATTCCCCCGCCACCCGGTCCAGCGTGACTGCGTGAAAGCCCTCCGCATCCACGATATCGCGCGTCGCATCCAGGATCTGCTCCCGGCGATCCTCCACATTCATGCGCTGGCGGCGTGTGGCCCGACTTGTAATTTTTCTTTGCTGCATACTTGCTCCGCTGACCCGGAAAGCATAACTTACAAACTGTAACTTATGAATTGTAAGTTTTGGAGGATGGGATGGAGAGCCTGCAAGCCTTGGAAGCGCGTGTGACCGCGCAAGCCGACAACCTGCCGGAAATGTACGGCAAGGTGGATTTTTCGATCACGCCGGAGCGTTTCGCCGGCTCGCTCGACATCCCGAGCATGCAGCTCAATGAAGGCGACGAGCCTGTGCGCTGCCGTCTCCTTTCCGACCCTGAAAAACTCGCCCGCGCCCGCGCCTACACTATGCTGGGCGACGCCACTTCCGACGCCTATGCCGCGCTGATGCCGAAATACGGCTTTCGCGGCCTCATCTCCATGCTGACGGAAGCCTGCGACAAGGGCGTGGAAAACGTGCCCGACGCGCCGAAGGAACTCGTCGCCTTCATCCGCGAGATGGAGGACACGCCCGACTGGATCGACATGAGCCTCATCGAGGAAGGCGCACGCGTCAGCCGCAATCCGATGGCAAACCTCTCCCCCTTCGTCGTGCGGGGCGCCTTCGTCGCCACCTTCCTCAATAAATATTCCGCGCTCCCCATGGCGCTCACCGGCACCCTCTCGCATGAGACCGCCGTGCGCCGCATCAAGGAGACGGCGAGCTTCTTCACCACCACCTCGCTCCCCGGCGCCCTGGAGCGGCACGGCCCCGGCTTCAAATCGGCGGCCATGGTGCGGCTGATGCACTCCATGGTGCGCTTCAACGTGCTGCGCGGCTCCGCCAAATGGGACGTCAACGTCTATGGCATTCCGGTGCCGCAGGTGGACCAGATGCCGGCGGGCACCATCGCCGTCTTCCTCCTCGCCTTCCAGATGATGCGCGCGGGCCGCACCGAGTTCACGCCGTCGGAACGCGCCTTCGTGGAGTTCAACCGCTATCGCTGCTGGCTCCTCGGATTGCCCGAAGACCTGCTGGCCACCACGCCGCAGGGCATCTACGACGCCATGAC
>CAYSVF010000197.1:0-5488 GCA_964434415.1 uncultured Parvibaculum sp. | reverse complement strand
GTTCTGGCCCATTGCTTCTTCCACGGCGACAACGCTTGCGGCTTTCCTTCCGCTTCTGCTCTGGCCGGGCGTCAGCGGCAAGTTCATGTCTTACTTGCCGATTACGCTGATCGTCGTTTTGTCGGCCTCTCTTCTCACCGCCCTCATCTTCCTGCCCGTCGTTGGATCGATTTTCGGCAAGGCCGATGATGTGGACAGCGATACGCTGAAGCTGTTGGCTGGCGCAGAGACCGGGGATATCAGAGGCCTGCCTGGCCTCACCGGTAAATATGTTCGGCTTCTGGATCGGCTGGTGCCTCATCCGGGTAAAGTGCTGCTCGCTACGATGTGCGTGCTGGTGGGGACAATCGTGCTCTACAGCATCTTCAATCACGGCGTCGAATTCTTCGTCGACACCGAGCCTGAACAGGCCACCGTGATGGTGAGCGCGCGGGGCAACCTCTCAGCGAAGGAGACGCTGCGACTGTCGCAGGGCGTGGAACAGATCGTTCGCGATACGGAGGGTGTGGATACGGTATTCACGACCGCAGGCCCGGGGCTCGGCGCCGGTGGACGACGTCCGGGAAGCGGCGGCGGCGGAGAAACGCCGAAAGACCTCATTGCCCAGTTGTTCGTCGAGTTGAAGCCCTATGAACAAAGGCGCAAGGGCGCAATCATTCTGCAGGAAATCCGCGACAAGACCGCGAAGCTCGCCGGCATCAAGGTCGAAGTCCGTAAGCAGGAAAACGGCCCGCCAACCGGCAAGGACGTTCAGGTTCAGCTGACCGGGCCGAATTATGCCGACCTTGTCGAGGCTGCCAGCAAGGTACGCAAGCTGCTCGAAAATGATGTCGAAGGGCTGATCGATTTCGAAGATAGCCGTCCGCTGCCTGGTATCGAATGGGTTATGTCGGTGGACCGCGAGATGGCAGGGCGCTTCGGCACGGATGTAACCTCTGTTGGCTCCGTCATCCAGCTCGTCACCAATGGCATCCTGGTCGGGAAATACCGCCCGGACGATGCCCAGGATGAAGTCGACATCCGCGCACGCTTCCCGGAGCAATACCGGGTGATAGACCAGCTCGATCAGCTTCGTGTGCAAACGCAACAAGGTCAGGTACCGCTCTCCAACTTCGTCAAGCGCGAAGCGGAACCGCAGGTGACGACGATCGAGCGCGTGGACGGCATGCGCCGGATCATGGTGAAGGCGAACACCGCCACAAACCCCGAAACGGGCGAGAAGGTGAACGTCAACGCCAAGGTTCTGGAGATAAGCCAGAAGCTGGAAGGGGTCGATTTACCGCCCAGCGTACGGGTAACTTTCCGCGGCGCCAATGAAGAGCAGCAGAAATCGGCAGCCTTCCTTGGAAAGGCGATGATCGGCGCGCTGTTCCTGATGTTCATCATCCTGCTGACGCAGTTCAACAGCTTCTACCACTCGTTCCTGACGCTCTCGACGGTTGTCCTGTCGACTGTGGGCGTGCTTCTCGGGATGCTTGTCACCGGGCAGCCCTTTTCCGTCATCATGACCGGCACGGGCATTCTGGCGCTGGCAGGTATCGTGGTGAACAATTCCATCGTGCTGATAGACACCTATCAACGCCTGTTGCATGACGGCATGGAGCCTGTGGAAGCGACACTGCGCACGGCAGGACAGCGCCTTCGGCCGATCATGCTTACAACGATCACGACGATGTTCGGCCTGCTCCCCATGGCGCTGCAGATCAACATCAACTTCTTCGGGGCCAACGGGTTGCCCGAAATCGAACTCGGCGGCCCCGTGGCGGCCTGGTGGGTGCAGCTTTCGACTGCCGTTATTTTCGGTCTCGGCTTTTCCACACTCCTCACGCTTGTGCTGATTCCGATCCTGCTGGTGGCGCCCGACCAATGGCGTCAATCCGCCGGTTCGCCCATGCAGCGCGCAGCGGACTGGGGAAAACGCAAGCTGCATCGCGGCAAGAACACGCATCAACCCGCGGAATAGCCAGGTTGCGATGAAACACACGAAAAGGCGGGTCTTGACCCGCCTTTTCTCGCTTTTAGGATCGTATCGAAGCGGGTGGGCGCCAAAATAAAGACAGAGGAGCCCTTTTGACTTGCAAGACCGTCCTGGCTGCCGCGGCAGGCATTGCGACATGCGCCCTTGCCGGGGCAACCAATGCCAGTTCCAGCCAGACCTCCGGCGAAGCTGGCGATCCGGACTTTTCAGCGGAAGCAGGATCGCCTGCGATTTCTCAGTCAGGCAACGCGGAACCGGGCACCTCATTTCACCTCGGCGGCGCCATCAGGGTGAATGCCTTTCGCAAGAGCTGGGAGAACCCGCAAAAGCGCCGAAAACTCTCCAGGAATGTGCGGCTGGACGCGGTCATGCTCGACCTCGACTTCCAGTCAGGACGATGGGACGGCTCGGCGCAATATCGCGTTTATTATTATAGCGATACCGACAGGACGACCCATTTTCCTCACCATGCATGGGTAGGATACCAGCTGGATGACCGACAGAGGATTCAGGCGGGTATCCAGAAAGTGCCTTTCGGCCTGCTTCCCTTCGCCTCCAACAACTTCTTTTTCTCCCTCGCCTTCTACGCAGGCCTTGAAGACGACTACGACGCGGGGATCAGCTACCGACGACGACAGGCCGGATGGGTGTTCGACGCCTCCTATTTTCCGGCCGACGAAGGAAGCTGGGGCGGCAACAGCAACGACAGTGCGCGTTATTCCTACGATATCGTCTCCGATGGCGTCCGAGAGAACAGCGAACGGCATCAGTTTAATCTGCGGTTCGCTCGAGAGTTCGCGCTCGACAATGGCATCCACGGCGAAGCCGGTCTGTCGTTGCAATATGGCCTGTTGCCGAATGGCATTACAGGGCGGAACGGCCATCAGGACGCGGAAGCTGTTCACACCAATATTCGCTATGGAAACTGGAATCTGAAAGCAGAGGCGATCCGCTACCGCTATGACGTGGAAAATCCGGCATACCAGGATGACAGATATGTCGTGATGGGTGCCTACGACTTCCCCTATCGGGTTGCGGCAAGCGGCCAGATATATGTTGCCAGCCTGAGCCATAGCTGGGATATCCCGGGAAGTCTGCTCGACAGCATCACCGTCTATAGCGACTACAGTTATTTTCTGAAGACTGAGAGCGGCTATTCGGACAGCCAGCAACAGGTGTTCGGCGCCGGGTTCGACTTCGATGGCCCGCTATATGTCACAACCGACATCGCACTCGGTCAGAACAACGCCTATATCGGTCCCGATTTCACCAATGCCCTGGCCTCGGGTAATCGGGACAGCGGCTGGTCGAGCCGCCTCAATCTCAACGTCGCGCTTTACTTCTAGGACCCGCCACCTGCCGGTCCCGGTGCATTCATCACGGTACGAAAGCCGAGATGGCTGGTGGGCAGATCCACTTCCTGAGGCTGACGTGCCGCTGCACGGTAGCGCATGCAATAGTTCGGCGCGCAAAGATATGAACCACCCTTGATGACGTAACGCGCCACCGGCGCAGCGTCACCCCGTGCCCCACCGCCGTTGAAATCGTCGGCTGGCGTATAGTCGTGGCGCGAGGCGTAGCGGCTCGACGTCCATTCCCAGGCATTGCCAATCATGTCGTACAGCCCCAATGCATTGGGCTTGTAGCAGCCCACAGGCGCCAGCCCGACGAACCCGTCATCGGCCTTGTTGATGACCGGGAAAATGCCCTGCCATGTATTCGCCTCGACCGGCTGGCGGGAGGGGTGCCGGTCGGGATGGCTTTCCGGATCCGCGGCGCGGGCCGCCCATTCCCATTGCTCTTCGGTGGGAAGGCTCCTCCCCTTCCAATCGGCATAGGCCAGAGCATCCTCATAAGCGAGATTCATGACCGGAAATGAGCCCCGCCCCTCAATACCGGTATCGGGGCCGCCCGGATGGCGCCAGTTCGCACCCGGCACGAATTGCCACCATTGGGAGATATCCCCCAGGCCGTTCACATCATTGGGCATGATGAAGACGACGGCGCCGGGCACACGCATTTTCGATGGCAGGTCGGGATGCATACGCGGGTCCGCGCCCCGCTCCGCCCTTGTGACATAACCCGTCGCGGCGACAAATTCGGCAAACTCGTCGTTTGTCACTTCGGTACGGTCCATCCAGAAGCCGGAAACGACGACGGATGTCTGCGGCCCTTCCTCCGGGTAGACCATTCCGCCCATGCGATACTCGCCTGTGGGAACATACGCCATCCCGGGATGGGAGCTGCCGGCACCGCTTTCATGCCGGCAGGACAGAGGTGCGTTCGACGCCATCTGCGCCGTGCTCCATGCGCCCCCGAACCAAAGCGCGGTCAGGAGAAGCGACACGAAAGCCGCTCCTCCCGCCAGCCAACCAAGCATCGCCGTCCTTGTCATCTTCACTCCGGCAACTTCAGTTCGACCAGTAGATATACTCATCCGTCGGCTTGTCCGGCTCTCCCAGAGGATGATCGATGGGGATCGGTCCCTCCAGCAGCGAAGGCCAGAGCGGCTTTGCCTGATTGCCGTCCACCTCCTCCAGCATCGCCTTCATTTCGGCGAGCTTTTCCGGCTCGCTCCCGGCCATATTGACCTGCTCGGTTGGATCGTTCCGCAGGTTGAAAAGCCAGTCCATTTTCGGCTTCTCGGAAACCTGGAGTTTCCAGTCGCCGGAAAGCAGGACCTTGTAGTCGCCGGAGCGCCAGAAAAGCGATCTGTGCGGATTTTCCCTAATTTCTCCATCGACATATTGCAGCAGGTTGCGGCCGTCCATGACGCGGTCCTCCGGCGCCGCAGCCCCGGCGGCAGCTGCGGCGGTTCCGAAAATATCCACATGCGCCACCGGCTCGTCGTAGCGAATACCGGCAGAAATCTTCGCCGGCCAGCGCATGAAGAAGGGAACGCGGATGCCACCCTGGAAGAAAGTCGCCTTCCAGCCGCGATAGGGCTTGTTGATATCATCGAGACCGATGTAGTGGGCACCGCCATTGTCACTGGTGAAAATCACCAGCGTGTTTTCGTCCAGCCCGTCCTTCTTCAGCTGCTCGAGCACCTTGCCAACACCACGGTCGAGCGCGCGGATCATTGCCGCATAGACGCGCAAGCGGTGGTTCTCGATCCCTGACAGAGCATCATAGTCCGACTTCAGGGCCTGAAGCGGTGTATGCGGCGCGTTAAACGAGAGATACATGAAAAAAGGCCGGTTCCGGTTTGCATGAATCGCTTTCGCGGCTTCGTCAGCCAGGTAATCAGTCATGTATTGCGCCGGCTGAAAGCGGGGCCCGGCATCCTTACGGACCGCGAAAGGCAGGTTGGCCCAGAGGAACCGATCGATGGGGTCGAAATCCTGACGCGAATTGACGACGCGGGGGTCGCCCGGATCCAGAAACATCGAAGCGCCGGGGAGGAAGCCCAGAAATTCGTCGAAGCCCTGCGATTGCGGCCGCGATGTCGGCGTTCCACCCAGATGCCATTTGCCGAGTAAAAGCGTGCGGTAGCCTATCGTCTTGAGA
>CAYSVF010000196.1:0-5507 GCA_964434415.1 uncultured Parvibaculum sp. | reverse complement strand
GTGTTTACCGGCGGACCCGAAGTTGGCCAGGCCTTCTCAGGGCTGCCTTTCGACCACATGATCTTCACCGGTGCGACCGGCATCGCGCGACACATCATGGCCGCCGCCTCACGCAACCTAGTCCCCCTCACCCTGGAACTGGGTGGTAAGTCGCCGGTCATCATCTCCGACACAGCGAAGATGGACGAGGCAGCGGCCAAGGTCATGACGGGCAAGACCCTGAATGCCGGCCAGATCTGCCTTGCACCGGATTATGTTTTCGTGCCGGAAGCCAAGCTCGACAGCTTCGTGGACGAAGCCCAGAAGTCGATCACCAAGATGTATCCGACCATCAAGGAAAACCCGGACTACACATCGATCGTCAATCAGCGCCATTATGACCGCATCACCGGCTATCTCGACGATGCGAAGCAGAAGGGCGCAAAGATCGTCGAGATCAATCCGGCCAATGAAGATTTCAGCCAGCAGCCGACCCACAAGATCCCGCCGACGATCGTCGTGAACCCGACCGACGACATGAAGGTCATGCAGGACGAAATATTCGGCCCGGTGCTGCCGGTGAAGTCCTATCGCTCGGTGACCGAGGTGCTGGACTATGTGAACGGTCACGCCCGTCCGCTCGGCCTCTATTATTTCGGCGAGGACGAGAAGGAAGAGCGCACCGTGCTGGACCGCACGACATCCGGCGGCGTGACGGTGAACGATGTCATCATGCATGTCTCGATGGAAGACCTGCCATTCGGCGGCGTCGGCCCGAGCGGTATGGGCGCCTATCACGGCATTGACGGTTTCCGCACCTTCAGCCACGCCAAGGCCGTCTATAAGCAGTCCAATGCGAAGATGGTCGCGGAGATGTTCCGTCCGCCCTACACCTCGAAGTCGCGCAAGCGCCTGATGGGCATGATCAAGAAATAGGCTGAAAAACAGGCTCGTACCGCGGGCTTGTACGGAAAGGGCGGTCCCGAGGGGCCGCCCTTTTTCGTTGTCTCACCGCATCGTCGGGATTTTCATTTTCTTGCCGGATTTCACGTCTAGGCAAGAATGAAAGGAGAGAAGATGCCCTATTGGTTACATATCCTGTCGATCGTTTCGCTGGCCCTGGGCGCGGTCTGCGCCGCGATCATTTTCGTCGATGAGCGCCGTTACCCTCAGCACATGTGGATTATGAGTGTGGTCTGGCCGGTAACGGCTCTGTTCGGCGGGCTCTTTGCTTTGGCGGGATACTTCGTCTATGGACGGCTGGCGACCGACGCGAAGATGCGCGAAGCCGTGCAGAATAATGAGACGCCGCCGAGCAAGGCGAAGACGCCGTTCCCGGCCATCGTCGCAAAAGGGACGAGCCATTGCGGCGCGGGCTGCATGCTGGGCGATCTCGTTGCGGAATGGCTGGTCTTCTTCGTGCCGGCGATCGCGATATGGGCGGGATATGAATCCGTCTTTCCCGAGAAGATATATGCCGTCTGGGTCGTAGATTTCGTTTTCGCCTTCGCGCTTGGGATAGCGTTTCAGTATTTCACCATCAAGCCGATGCGCGGCCTGTCGGTCGGCCGGGGGATACTGGAAGCGGTAAAGGCCGACACGCTGTCACTGACATCCTGGCAGATCGGCATGTACGGCTTCATGGCCGTCGCTCATTTCTGGATTTTCGGCACGGTTCTGGATACGCCGCTGAAAGTCTCCAGCGCCGAATTCTGGTTCATGATGCAGATTGCCATGCTGGCAGGCTTTACTACAGCCTATCCGGTCAACTGGTGGCTGATCCGGGTAGGCGTCAAGGAAGCGATGTAGGCAAAAAGAAAGAGGCCTCAGGCCTCTTCCGTTTCCTTCTCCGCCGAAGCGTCTTCTTCCTCGGCACTGCGGCGTCGCGGCAGTTTCACTTCGCGCAGCATGAAGGCGGGAACGTGGTCGCCCATGCCGATGACCTTGTTGTCGTCGTCATCGTCGCGGTCCCGGCGGCGATTGCGTCCGCCGCGGGCGCGGCGCGGCTTTTCTTCCGCCACGGGCTCGGGCTTTTCGGCCTCGACTTCTTCCGGCGCGCTGGCTTCTGCGGCGGGCTGCGCATCGTCGGTCTTCTTCTTGCGGTTCCGTCCACCCCGGCTGCCGCGGCGGCGAGACTTCGTCTCGCCTTCATCCTCGTCGCCCGAAGCCGCACTGGCGGGCGCTTCTTCCTTGGCGGTTTCCTTCTCGGCAGGCTCGCTCTCGGCCGTCTCTTTTTTGGCAGGTTCCTTGTCGGCGTCGAGATCGTGCACCGGGATCGTCGTTTCGAGCATCTTTTCGATGGCTTCGATATATTTCCGGTCTTCAGGCGTCACCAGCGTAAAGGCGGCGCCTTCCTTGCCGGCGCGCCCCGTGCGGCCGATACGGTGGACATAGTCTTCCGCATGGGTCGGCGGGTCGAAATTGAAGACATGGCTGACATCGGGAATATCAAGACCGCGCGCCGCCACGTCGCTGGCCACCAACAGGCGGATCGTGCCGTTGCGAAAGCCTTCCAGCGTCTTCGTGCGGGTGCTCTGGTCGAGGTCTCCGTGAATGGCACCGGCCGAATAGCCGTGCTTGTCGAGCGAGCGATGGAGCACGGACACGTCGCGCTTGCGATTGCAAAAGATGATCGCATTTTTAACATTCTCGGTGTCGATGATGTGGCGCAACGCGTCGCGCTTCTGGTCCCGGCGCGAAATCTTGACCTGAGCCTGCTTGATCCGCTCATTGGCGGAAGAGGCGCGGGCGACTTCGATGCGCTCGGGCGCATGCTGGAAGTTTTCCGTCAGGCGCTGAATTTCCGGCGGCATGGTGGCCGAGAAGAGAAGCGTCTGCCGGGTAAAGGGAATCTTGCGGCAGATTTCCTCGATGTCCGGGATGAAGCCCATATCGAGCATGCGGTCGGCTTCGTCCACGACGAGGATCTGTACGCCCGTCAGCAGCACCTTGCCGCGCTGGCAATGGTCGAGCAGGCGGCCCGGCGTGGCGATCAGCACGTCCACGCCGCGATCGAGCTTCTTTTCCTGGTCGCCGAAGGAAACGCCGCCGATCAGCAGCGCCATGGAAAGCTTGTGGTACTTGCCGTATTTCTCGAAATTCTCCGCGACCTGCGCGGCGAGTTCGCGCGTCGGCTCGAGAATGAGAGAGCGCGGCATCCGCGCCTTGGCCCGGCCCCGCGACAGCTTGTCGATCATCGGCAGCGTGAAGGAGGCCGTCTTGCCCGTCCCCGTCTGGGCAATGCCGAGCACGTCTTTGCCGGCGAGAACATGGGGAATGGCCTGAGCCTGGATCGGCGTGGGCTCGGTATAGCCGGTTTCGACAACAGCCTTGAGCACTTCCGGCGTGAGACCGAGTTCGTCAAATGTCATACATCAACCTGTTTGCGTGTTCCGGGCCTGAAAGTCGTCGATGGGGAATTCGTCTCCCTCCGACGCCGCTGTTTCGTTGGCCCGATGCTGCGGCCAGGGTCTGGCGAGTGAGCAGCCTGTCGCGCGGATGAAACCCCACGCATGCAGCGAATTTGTGCCGGAAAATACGGTTTTCCGCGAAATTGTCAACCGAATGGGCCGGTAACCCTGCCCCTCATAGGGACTTGGCGGCTATCTGTGGCGGCATTGCCTCAGAATTGGCCGGCAATGACGTCGGGATCAGATATCGAGGTCCGTGGCGAAGGCTGCATGTTCCTGGATGAACTGGAAGCGCATCTCGGGCTTGTTGCCCATCAGGCGGTTGATGGCGGACGATGTCTCGGCGGTCTCTTCTTCCGGCACCACGACCCTGAGCAGCGTCCGCTTGCCGAACGCCATGGTTGTTTCCTTGAGCTGCGCGGGCAGCATTTCACCAAGGCCCTTGAAGCGGCTCACCTCGACCTTGCCCCGGCCGCTGAACTCCTTGTCCATCAGCTCATCCTTATGCGCATCGTCGCGCGCATAGGCCGTCTTGCCGCCCTGGCTCAGCTTGTAGAGGGGCGGGGCCGCGAGAAAGAGGTGCCCATTGCGGATAAGCTGAGGCATCTCGCTATAGAAGAAGGTGATGAGGAGGGAGGCGATATGCGCCCCGTCCACATCGGCGTCGGTCATGATGATGACCTTGTCATAGCGCAGATCCTCGTCGCGGTAGTGCGAGCCGGTCCGCACGCCAAGCGCCTGGATCAGATCCTGGATCTGCTGGCTCTGCGCCATCTTGGCGCCGCTGGCCGAGGCGACGTTGAGGATCTTGCCGCGAAGCGGCAGCACGGCCTGCCGCGCTCGGTCGCGGGCCTGCTTGGCGGAACCGCCGGCGCTGTCGCCCTCGACGAGGAAGATTTCGGACCCCTGCGCGGCCGACTGGCTGCAATCGGCCAGCTTGCCGGGAAGCCGTAACCGGCGCGTCGCGGTCTTGCGCGCGACATCCTTTTCCTGCTTGCGGCGTAGCCGTTCCTCGGCGCGGTCGATCACCCATTCCAGCAGCTTGTTGGCCTGCTGGGGCGCGGCGGTCAGCCAATGGTCGAAATGGTCGCCAATGGCGCGTTCCACCAGCTTGGTCGCCTCGGCGGTGGCGAGTTTTTCCTTGGTCTGGCCCTGGAATTCCGGTTCGCGAATAAACACGGAGAGCATGACGCAGGCATTGGAGAGCACATCGTCCGCCGTGATCTGGCTCGCCTTCTTGTTGCCCACGAGATCGCCATAGGCGCGCAGGCCCTTGGTGAGCGCCTGCCGCATGCCCTGTTCATGCGTCCCGCCTTCCGGCGTGGGCACCGTGTTGCAGTATGAGCTGACGAAGCCGTCGCGATTGCCGATCCAGGCGATCGCCCATTCGACCGATCCATGGCTGCCCGCCTTGGAAAGCTTGCCGTAGAAGGGCTCTGGCGTGACATTGTCCGCGCCCTCGATGGCGATCTTCAGATAGTCGAGAATGCCGCCGGGGAAGTGAAGTTCCTCTTCCGCGGGGGTGTCGTCCTTGATGAGCTCGGACGCGCAGCTCCAGCGGATTTTGACGCCGCCGAAAAGATAAGCCTTGGACCGCGCCATCTTGTAGAGGCGCTTGGGCGAGAAGGCGGCACCCTTGCCGAAAATCTCCGCGTCCGGATGAAAGGTGATCCTGGTGCCGCGGCGGTTGTGCACCTTGCCTTTGTTTTCGAGCTTCGTCTGCGGTGTGCCACGCTCATAGGTCTGCGTCCAGAGCTGCTGCTCGCGCGCGACTTCGACCTCGAAGCGGTCCGCCAGCGCATTCACGACCGAAATACCCACACCATGCAGGCCGCCGGACGTTTCATAGGCCTTGCCGCCGAACTTGCCGCCCGAATGCAGCGTGGTGAGGATCACTTCCAGCGCCGACTTGTTCTTGTATTTCGGATGCGCGTCCACGGGGATCCCGCGGCCATTATCGGCGACCGTCAGGCTTCCGTCCTCGTGAAACGAAACCTCGATCCAGTCCGCATGACCGGCGACCGCTTCGTCCATCGAATTGTCGAGGACTTCGGCGAAGAGGTGATGCAGCGCCTTCTCGTCCGTGCCGCCGATATACATGCCGGGGCGCCGCCGGAC
>CAYSVF010000195.1:0-5526 GCA_964434415.1 uncultured Parvibaculum sp. | reverse complement strand
GGACGCGATTATGAGCAATTCTGGGCAGGCCCAAGAACCGACCATGGAGGAAATTCTCGCCTCCATTCGGCGGATTATCTCCGAAGATAGTGGTGAGGAAGGCGAGGCGGGCCCTGAGGCCGCGCCCGAAGCGCCGCCTCCGGCAAGCGAACCTGAGGAAAGCTTCGAGCTTGAGGAAGAAGGCGAGGTCCTTGAGTTGACCGACGCCCTTCCCGAAGAGCCCGCGGCGAGCACGCAGGAACCGTCTTTCGTTGAGGAGCCGGCCCCGGCTCCCGAGCCTGAGCCCGTTGCCTATTCGGCGGGCCCTGCGGAAATCGAGGAAGAAGTGCCAACCGAGACGAATGTCGTCGAGACGGCCTTTTCCCAGCCGGTTGCGGCGGCCGATCCGGCCGACGAAGCTGAAATCGAGCCCGAAATCGAGGAGAAGGCCGGTATTGCCGATCTCGAGCCCTCCGATTTCCTTGAAGACGACGCCTCCGACGAGGAGGCGTTCGACGCCGATGACGACATCGTTTTCGAAGAGCTTTCAGAGGAGCCTGTCATGAGCGCCGAGGCTGCCGAGCCGCTTCTTTCCGAGGCAGCCAACAGCAATCTGATGTCCCGCGTGACCGAGGATGCCGCCTCGGCGGCTTTCGGCGCACTGTCGAGCTCGCTCGTCACCAGCACGGGCGACGCCCGGACGCTGGAAGAGCTGGTCGGCGAGCTTCTGAAGCCCATGCTGAAGGATTGGCTCGATGCCAATCTGCCTTCCATGGTCGAGGAAATGGTACGCGAGGAGATCGAGCGGGTAGCGCGCAAGCGCCGCTGATTCTTCGTTTCCATACCAAAGGCTTTCGAGGCCGGTCCGGAAACGGACCGGCCTTTTTCGTTGGCCTTTCCGAGCTGTCATGGCCGTCTCGCGCGGCCCGCTTGATAGGGGGCGGCGGCTGTGGTGTAAAACAGCCGGATTCTCCGTATTTGGCCCGATTTGCCGACGCCCCCATGTTCCGGGCCGTCCAAGGATAGATTTCAGATGCTCGACAAGACTTTCGCCCCGCAGGAAGTGGAAAAAAGGCTCTATGCGCTCTGGGAAGAGGGCGGAGCCTTCAAGGCGGGGCCGTCGGACCGGGTAAAGGGCGGGGCCAAGCCCTACAGCATCGTCATCCCCCCGCCGAACGTCACCGGCACGCTGCATATGGGCCATGCGCTCAATAATACGCTGCAGGACATTCTGATCCGCTTCGAGCGGATGCGCGGCAAGGACGTTCTCTGGCAGCCGGGCCTCGACCATGCGGGCATCGCCACCCAGATGATCGTAGAACGCCAGCTCGACGCGGAAGGCAATATCCATCGCCGCGATATGGGCCGGGAGGCCTTCATCGAGCGCGTCTGGAAGTGGAAGGGTGAAAGCGGCGGCGCGATCATCAACCAGCTTCGCCGCCTCGGCGCCTCCTGCGACTGGAGCCGCGAGCGCTTCACCCTGGATGACGGCCTGTCGAAGGCCGTGCTAAAGGTCTTCGTGGAGCTTTACCGCGAGGGGCTCATCTATCGCGACAAGCGGTTGGTGAACTGGCACCCGGAACTCCAGACTGCGATTTCCGACCTCGAGGTCGAGAATATCGAGGTCAAAGGCCATTTCTGGCATTTCCGCTATCCGCTGGCCGACGGCGTCACCTATGAGTGGCCGGTCTATGACGAGGACGGCAACCAGACAGGCACGGAAACCCGCGATTACATCGTCGTCGCCACCACGCGCCCGGAAACCATGCTGGGCGACACCGCCGTTGCGGTGAACCCGGAAGACGAGCGCTATGCGCCGCTCAAGGGCGCCAAGGTGAAGCTGCCCCTGACGGACCGTCTCATCCCCATCGTCTTCGACGAGCATGCCGATCCCGAGCAGGGCTCCGGCGCGGTGAAGATCACGCCTGCGCATGACTTCAACGACTTCGAAGTCGGCAAGCGGCATGACCTCGAACAGATCAACATTTTCGACGAGACGGCGCATCTGAACGATCTCGTGCCCGAAGCCTATCGCGGGCTCGAGCGCTTCGATGCGCGCAAGAAGATCGTCGAGGATCTCGACGCGCTCGGCCTTCTTGAGAAGATCGAGGACAAGCCCGTCATGGTGCCGCATGACGAAAAGTCCAAGATGGTCGTCATCGAGCCGTTCCTGACCGACCAGTGGTACGTCGATGCGAAGACGCTCGCCAAGCCCGCCATCGAGGCGGTGGAGCGGGGCGAGACGAGCTTCGTGCCGAAGAACTGGGAAAAAACCTATTTCGAATGGATGCGCAACATCCAGCCCTGGTGCATTTCGCGCCAGCTCTGGTGGGGCCACCGCATTCCGGCCTGGTATGCGGAAGACGGCGAAATCTTCGTCGCTTACTCGGAAGAAGAGGCGCATGCCGAAGCCGAGAAATACTACGGCAAGAAGGTCGAACTCCGACGCGACGAGGACGTGCTCGACACCTGGTTCTCTTCCGCGCTCTGGCCGTTCTCCACGCTCGGCTGGCCGGACAAGACGTCGGAACTCGAACGCTACTACATGACCGACGTTCTGGTGACGGGCTTCGACATCATCTTCTTCTGGGTCGCCCGGATGATGATGATGGGTATGCACTTCATGAAGGAAGTGCCTTTCCACACGGTCTATATCCATGCGCTGGTCCGCGACGAGAAGGGCCAGAAGATGTCGAAGACCAAGGGGAACGTCATCGATCCCCTCCAGCTCATCGACGAATATGGCGCCGATGCGCTGCGCTTCACGCTTTCCGCCATGGCCGCGCCGGGGCGCGATATCAAGCTCGCCACGAACCGTGTCGAAGGCTACCGCAATTTCGGCACCAAGCTGTGGAACGCCTCGCGTTTCTGCGAGATGAACGAATGCGTCCGCGTCGAGGGGTTCGATCCGGCGAATGTTCAGCACACGGTCAATAAGTGGATCGTGGGAGAAGTCGCCCGCACCGCGTCGAAGATCACCGAGGAGATTGAGGCCTATCGCTTCAACGATGCTTCGGGCGCGGCCTATCGTTTCGTCTGGAACGTGTTCTGCGACTGGTATCTGGAATTCATCAAGCCGCTGCTGATGGGTGAGGACGAGGCGGCGAAGGCCGAAGCGCGCGCCACCGCTGCCTGGACGCTCGACCAGATACTGAAACTGCTCCATCCCTTTATGCCGTTCATCACGGAAGAGCTCTGGCAGCGCACGGGCGAGCAGGGGCCGAAGCGTGACGGCATGCTGGCCCTTTCCGACTGGCCGTTGCTGACCGGTGTCGGCTCGCCGGAAGCTGATGACGAGATGGAATGGGTGATCCGTCTCATTTCCGATGTCCGCTCCGTGCGCGCGGAAATGAATGTGCCCGCCGGCGCCAAGATCGAGCTTGCGATCAAGGACGCCTCAGGCGAAACGCTGGCGCGGCTAGAGCGCCACAAGAGCCTCATCATGCGTCTGGCGCGGCTTGAAAAGGCCGAGCCGACCGACAGCGTGCCGCAGGGCGCGGTGCAGATGGTGCTCAACGAAGCGACGATCTTCCTGCCGCTGGCCGATGTGATCGACCTCGATGCCGAGATGGAGCGCCTTAAAAAGGCGATCGCCAAGCTCGAAGGCGAGGTGAAGAAGATCGACGCCAAGCTTGGCAACGAGAAGTTCCTCGCCGGCGCGCCGGAACATGTCGTGGACGAGCAGCGCGAGCGCAAGGCCGACGCCGAAAGCACGATCAGCCGGTTGAGCGATGCGGTGAAACGGTTGGAAAGCGCCGCGTAACGCGGATCTGCATTCTTATCCGTCATGCCCCGCTTCATGCGGGGCATCCACGTCTTCAATGGTCGAGCGTATTAAAAGCAAGACGTGGATGGCCCGGACAAGCCGGGCCATGACGAGGGCGTGCGCGGTCTCCTATCTGAACAAGCCTATCCAGATGAAAATCGTCGTTGCCACGCCGGCTATGAGCGCGAGGGGCTGCATGCCCGTCAGGAACAGGATGAACCAGTAGACGAAGGAGCCGACAAAGAGGCCGACCGCCATCCATATCGCAATGATGCCGAGGAAAAGCCAGACCGGCAGCAGGGCGACCAGAATAATCCCGATGATGACCAGCAGAATGGGGTTGCTGATGATGACCGTCGTTTCTTGCATCGCTTTGTTCCTCTACTGGTGAACCTCCATAATCTTGCTAAGCATGAAATGTGGCGGAAAGGCGCTGATCCGCCATCCAACGGATTTTTAAGGGAAATTTCCTTTATCGGCCGGAACGGGCAGCCTAGTATCCGGGGCTGTTGCCTATCCGGATGCCGAGACCCGAGGAGAGTCCCCAATGTCCCGTTTCCAACGACTTGCTGTTCTTGCCGCCGCGCTCGGCCTGACCCTGACCGTGGGAGGAGAAGTGCGCGCGGCCACGCCGGCGGAAGCGAGCACGGCCTTTCAGCAGGGGATGACGGCCTACAAGTCCGGCGACATGACAAGCGCCGTGAAGGACTGGACGAAGGCCGCCGATCAGGGCCATGTCGGCGCGGCCTGGCTGCTGGGCAACCTCTATGACAAGGGCAAGGTCGTTCCGCAGTCCGACGGGAAGGCGTTCAAATATTACAAGATCGCCGCGGAAGGCGGACAACCGGAAGCGGCCACACGGCTGGGGCTCATCTACCGCGAAGGCAATCCGGACATCGAACTCGACAAGAACTACACCGAAGCGGTTCGCTGGTTCGAAGTGGGGGCGCTGGCGCCGCGTGCGGATGCGCAATTCTATCTCGGCCAGATGCATCGCAATGGCTGGGGCGTGCCGGTAGACAAGACGGAGGGGCTGCGCTGGTATTTCCTCTCCGCCAAAAAGCGTTTCCCGCCGGCCTTTCTGGAGCTTGCGCGCATTCATTTCGACGGCGACGGCGTGGATGTGAACCGGGAGGATGCCTGGGGCTTTCTGATGCTCGCGCAGCGCTATGGCGACGACGCCATCAAGCAGCAGGCCGAGGAGATGTACGACAAGTACGAACCGCGCATGAAGGCCGGTGAAAAATCAAAGGGCTCCCGTTTTGCAGAAGCCTGGGTGGAGTCCTCGACCGACGGGCCGGGCAACTAGGCCTCGGGAGGCCCCGGATTCTTTATTCGTCATTGCGAGGAGCGGAAGCGACGAAGCAATCCAGTGCTGAGTCTGTCGCTTCTGGATTGCTTTGCTTCCGCTCGCAATGACGCATAGAGAATCCCGAGAGCTTTCTTCTACCCGAAGATCACCTTCTCCTCGCCGAACCAGAGCGGCGAATTCGCCAGATCGATGAATTTCTGCTCGTCTTCCAGCAATGCGCGTCCCGCCTCGATGGCGTCGGGTTCGGTCGCCGTGGCGGCGAGGTCCTCGGCATTGTTCCACCAGAGTTGGGCCACGCCGTCATAAATCTCCGGCGCGTTTTCGATACCGCCGGTGCGCACGGCGCGGAGCGCTTCGGCCATGGCCGGATCGCCTGAGTGGAGCTGCACATAACGCTGAATGCGCAGCGCCTCGCGGTGCGAAGCCACGAGGGGGCCGTGCTTGTTCAGCCAGTAATCCTGAAACTCTT
>CAYSVF010000194.1:3345-5547 GCA_964434415.1 uncultured Parvibaculum sp. | reverse complement strand
CCTATTACTCGACCGACCTCACCGGCGCCGAAATCGGCGGCGCGGTGAAAAATGTCCTCGCCATTGCCTGCGGCGTGGTGGAAGGCCGCAAGCTCGGCGCCAGCGCCCGCGCCGCGCTCACCACGCGCGGCTTTGCCGAAATGACGCGGCTCGGCCTCGCGCTCGGTGCCAGGCGCGAAACGCTGGCCGGGCTTTCCGGCCTCGGCGACCTCATCCTCACCTGCAATTCGCCGCAGTCGCGCAATATGTCGCTCGGCATCGCACTGGGCGAAGGCAAATCGCTCGACGAGATCATGGGCGCGCGCAACTCCGTCAGCGAAGGCGTCCACACCGCGACGGCGCTGGCCGACCTCGCCGACGCCAAAGGGGTGGACATGCCGATCGCCCAGGCGGTCGCAGCCATCGTGACGGGCCGCATGGAAGTCGACGAGGCCATGGTCGCGCTCCTCTCACGCCCCTTCCGTGCCGAGGGGGATTAGAGGGGGGATTGAAGCCTGGACGCATGAAACTCAAACCTGAGAGACTTGGGCGCGGACGCCGTTCCGGATAGTCTCGCGCCAAACTCGCCCCATAAAAGGTCCCCGACATGCTTTTCTGTCTCTACTGCACCGACAAACCGGATGCGCTCGATATCCGCCTCGCCAATCGCGACGCCCATCTGAAGTACTGGGCCGATGCGGGCTGCGTGAAGATCGGCGGTCCCTTCACCACCGATGACGGCGCCACGATGAACGGATCGATGCTGGTCATCGATGTGGACGACAAGACGAAAGCCGAAGCCCTGGTCGAAAGCGACCCCTACAACAAGGCCGGCCTCTTCCAGTCCACCGAAGTCCGCGCCTGGAAATGGCTGCTCGGACCGCAACAGGGCTGACAGGGGAAAGACGAACGCAATGGCTTACTGGCTTTTCAAATCCGAACCCGGCACCTGGTCATGGGACGATCAGAAAAAGAAAGGCGCCAAGGGCGAACCCTGGGACGGTGTGCGCAACTATCAGGCCAACAACAATATGAAGGCCATGAGACAAGGCGATCTCGGCTTCTTCTATCACTCGGTGAACGAGAAGCGGATCGTCGGCATCGTGCGCGTCATCGGCGAACACCGCCCGGACCCGACCGACGAGAAAGGCAAGTTCGGCCTCGTCGACATCGAGGCGGTTTGCGACATGCCGAACCCGGTCACGCTCGACGACGTGAAGGGCGAACCGGATCTGCATGAAATGTCGCTCATCAAGCAATCGCGTCTCTCCGTCCAGCCCGTCGAACCCGACGCGTGGAAAAAAATCTGCGCCATGGGCGGACTGAAGAAACTTCCGAAATAGAAACGATGAAAGACCCGCTCGCCCGACCCGGCGCCCCCCTACCCGGTACGCGCCTCTGTTCGCTCGACGAGATCGACGAGCCGGGCGCGAAGGGTTTCCTCTTCGGCAAGGGCGCGGAACGCTTCGACATGCTCCTTGTACGGAAGAATGGCGCTGTACTCGCTTACGTCAATGAATGCCCGCACGCCTTCACGCCACTCGAAACATGGCCGGACAAATTCCTGACGCTGGATGAGCAGCGCATCATCTGCTCCACTCATGCCGCCCTCTTCCGTATCGAGGACGGCTACTGCACCTCCGGCCCCTGCGCAGGCAAATCGCTGATCCCCATACCCATCGATATTGTTGAAGGCGAAATCCGGATTGCGACCTGACGGTCAGCTCTTCTCGAACGCCCGGAAATCGTCGATCAGCGCCTTGGCGGACATCTCCAGCAGCACCTTGCCGTCTTCCGGTTTCGCGAGCGACGGGTCGGACCCGATCCGCCCGTCAGGAAATTTCGCGCGATAGTCTTCCGCATCGGTGAAGCGGCCATTGGGCGCGACCTTCGGGGTCATCTCCACCTGCTTGATCGCATCCGGATAGGCGTAATAGGTGACTGCTACTTCCGACGGCGTCGCATGGCTGCCATGCGACGCCCCATAGAGCTTCTTGCAATGATCGAAGACAGGCTTGTAGTCCCACCAATTGACCCGCTTGAGCTTCACCGGCCCGCGATTGGATGCCGCGCGCCCCAGTGAGCGGTCGGCATAGATTTCGGCAAAGGCGGCGTCGATGGTGGCGATATTCCCGCCATGCCCGTTGAAGAAATAGATCCGCTCGAACCCGTGATGCGCGAGCGAGGCCACCCAGTCATAGATTGCGGCGATCATGGTGGAGG
>CAYSVF010000194.1:0-3245 GCA_964434415.1 uncultured Parvibaculum sp. | reverse complement strand
CCGTGATGCGCGAGCGAGGCCACCCAGTCATAGATTGCGGCGATCATGGTGGAGGGGCGAAGCGTCATCGATCCGGAAAACCCCAGATGATGCTGCGCGATCCCGACATTGAAGGTCGGCCCGACGAGAATGCCCGCCTGCTCGCCTGCGTGATGGGCGATCACTTCCGGGCAGATCGCATCCGTGCCGATGAGCCCGTTGGGCCCATGCTGCTCGGTAGACCCGATGGGAATGACGATGCCCTTCGACCGCGTGAGATAGTCTTCGACTTCGGGCCAGCTCGATTTATGCAAAAGCATGGGTTGCCTCCTGAGGCCTATTGTGACCGTTTGAGGGATCAATCTCCACCCGGGAGGACATATGAGGATCAGGGAGGCAACAATCGAGGATGCGCCCGCACTCGCCGCTCTCTTTATCGCGGCCCGCGCCCGCATGCCCTATCTCGATCCCGGCCTTCACACTCGGGCGGAAACGCAGGGCTTTATCTACAATGTCGTCAGCGACCAAGCGGTCTGGATCGCGGAAAAGGGCGGCATAGCGGGATTCGCGGCAATGGAGCCCGGCAAGCGGGAAAGCTGGCTCCACCATCTCTATATCCACCCCGACCGGCAGAACGCAGGGGCAGGCTCCCTCCTGATGGACGCGGCCAGAAAATTCATGCCCCAAGGCTTTTCGCTCTGGGTTTTTCAGGCCAATCTCGGCGCGCGGCGCTTCTACAGGCGGCATGGCTGCCGTCTGGCCAAGGCGACGGACGGCGCCGAGAATGAAGAAAAACTGCCCGACATGCTGCTGCGCTGGCCGGGCCATAAAAAATGAAAATTGAAGTCTGAGGAGTAGAGGCGTTGACGAAGACGAATGAGCTGGCCACCGAGAATACGGGCCCGCTGAAGGGCGTGCGCATTGTGGATCTGACCGCCGTGGTGTTCGGCGCCTATGCAACCCAGATCCTGGCCGATATGGGCGCGGACGTGCTGAAGGTGGAAGCGCCCTCCGCGACCGGCGGCGGCGGCATGGGCGGCGACATCATGCGCTGGCCCGGCCATACGCCGGAGGGCGCGCCTGCCGATCTCGGCCCCATCTTCATGACCATCAACCGCAACAAGCGCTCCGTCCTGCTGGATCTTCGCTCCGATGAAGGCCGCGAAGCGCTGTTGAAGCTCATCTCCACGGCGGACGTGCTGACCTCCAATATCCGCTATGAGGGCATGGCGCGTCTCGGCCTCTCCTATGAGGATGTAAAGGCGGTGAAGCCGGACATCATCTTCGTCCATGCGGCGGGCTATGGCTCCAACGGCCCTTATGCCGGTCTTCCCGCTTATGACGATCTCATTCAGGCGGGATCCGGCGCGTCGGATCTGCTGCCGCACATGGACGGGAACGAACAGCCCCGCTACATGCCGACCATCGTCGCGGACAAGGTGTCGGGTCTCTTCATGGTGTCGGCGATCACCTCCGCCCTCTACCACAAGGAAAAGACCGGTCAGGGCCAGTTCGTGGAAGTGCCCATGTATGAAGCAGTCACTTCCTTCGTACTGGCGGAGCATTTCTACGATCATGTCTACGACCCGCCCACCGGCGAGTGGACCTATGGCCGCATCACCAATCCCGACCGCCGTCCCTACAAGACCAAGGACGGCTATATCGGCCTGTTGCCCTATTCCGACAAGCAGTGGGAACAGTTCTTCGAACTCGCTGGCCGCCTCGACGAATACAAGTCCGATCCGCGCTTTGCCGACTACAAGACGCGCACGACCCATATCCGCGAACTCTATGCGATGATCGAGGAGACGACGCAGACCAAGACCACGCAGGAATGGCTCGACGTGCTGCAGCCCTTATCCATTCCCGCGGTGAAGGCGAACCGTCTCGACGACCTCCAGGACGATCCGCATCTCAAGGCCGTCGATTTCTTCGCCCGCTACGACCACCCGGACGCGGGCGGCTATTTCGCGCTGCGTCCGCCCGTGCGCTTCTCCGAAACGCCGTCCACCATTCGCCGTCACCCGCCGCGCCTCGGCGCGGATACGGAGGAAGTGCTGCGCGAGGCCGGCTTCAGCGATGAAGAGATCGCAAAACTGACACGAAAGGGCGAGTAACTTGAGGCCTCGGGCACCGAGGCCCATAATGCCCGCCAACAACAATAATCGACGCCATTTCAGGATTCCGGGAAGGAGGCGACCCCATGTCCAAAGCTGAGGCCGATACGCAATCGGCAACCGTGATCCCTGTCCCCGCCGAGTGGAAATCGCGCGCGCTGGTGGATGAAAAGAAGTACCGGCAGATGTATGACGCGAGCGTCAACGACCCGGAAGGCTTCTGGCGCGAACACGGGCAGCGCATCGACTGGATCAAGCCCTACACCAGGGTGAAGGACACCAGCTTCGATCCGCACAACGTGTCGATCAAATGGTACGAGGACGGCTCGCTCAATGCCGCCGCCAACTGCATCGACCGCCACCTCGAAAAGCGCGGCGATCAGGTCGCCATCATCTGGGAAGGCGACGAGCCGGACCAGGACAAGAAGATCACCTATCGCGAACTTCACGAACAGGTCTGCCGCTTCGCCAATGTACTGAAGGCGCGCAACGTGAAGAAGGGCGACCGCGTCACGATCTACATGCCGATGATCCCGGAAGCGGCCTATGCCATGCTCGCCTGCGCGCGCATCGGCGCCATCCACTCCGTGGTGTTCGGCGGCTTCTCGCCGGACAGTCTTGCCAACCGCATCATCGACTGCGACTCGCGTTGCATCATCACGGCGGATGAAGGCGTGCGCGGCGGCCGCAAGATCCCGCTGAAAGCCAACACCGACGAAGCGCTGAAGCAGTGCCCCGACGCCGACACCGTTGTCGTGGTGAAGCGCACCGGCGGCGATGTGAACATGCAGGCCGGCCGCGACATCTGGTACGAGGAAGAAGCCGCGAAGGTATCGCCCGACTGCCCGCCGGAAGAGATGAATGCGGAAGACCCGCTCTTCATTCTCTACACCTCCGGCTCGACCGGTAAGCCCAAGGGCGTGATGCACACGACCGGCGGCTACATGGTCTATGCGTCCATGACCCATCAATATGTCTTCGATTATCACGACGGCGACATCTACTGGTGCACGGCGGATGTCGGCTGGGTCACGGGCCACAGCTATATCGTCTACGGCCCGCTGGCGAACGGCGCGACGACGCTGATGTTCGAAGGCGTGCCGAACTATCCGGACTCGTCGCGCTTCTGGCAGGTCTGCGACAAGCACA
>CAYSVF010000193.1:0-5555 GCA_964434415.1 uncultured Parvibaculum sp. | reverse complement strand
GTGGGCGACCTGCCGGGCGCCGAGGAACTCAAGGCGGCGGGCCTGCTCGATGGTCGGTTGCCGCCCGGTTTCGAAGTGCCGTCGCCCAGCGATAGCGGCGGCGACGGGGACGGCGATTTTAGCGACGATGAGCCGCTGACCGAGGAATATGGCGCGGCGATGGACGAGCATCTGACGGCAAGCGGCGAAGAGGACTGATCGCAGGCTGCGACGGGCTGGAAAGGCCGCTATCCAGCGCCCGGTCCAATATGCTAACCAATGCCCATCATTGGGCTTGCCGGGCGGATGCCGCGCAAGCAGGAACCTGTCGCAATTCCGCGCCTGAGCGCCCATATTGAGCTGCACATGCCGGTTGTCCGCCGGGATGCGCTTAGCGGAGTTTCGGAGAAGAACATGCCAGGTTGGACACAGATACTGCTCGTCGTCGCGATCATCGTCCTGTTGTTCGGGTCGGGTCGCATTTCCGGTTTGATGGGCGATTTCGCCAAGGGAATCCGGAGCTTCCGCGAAGGCCTTAACGACGACGATGAAGAAGGCGACACCAAACCCGAACCCAAGACCATCGATGCCACCGCCGTCCATGAGGACAAGGCGGAGAAAAAGGCGGAGAGCAAGGACAAGACGGCCAGCAGCTAATCTGGTCCGCGGGCGCCGGGGCGGACGGCCTCTTTCCGCCGTTCTTTCTTTCCGGCTCCATTTCCAGGATTCATCATGTTCGATCTGGGCTGGTCAGAGCTGCTTCTCATTGCCGTCATCGCGCTTGTCGTGGTGGGGCCGCGCGACCTGCCGCGCATGATGCGGACCGCCGGTCAGTACATGGCCAAGGCGCGCAAGGTGGCCCGCGAGTTTCAGGCGACATTCGACGAACTGGCCCGTGAAACCGAGGTTGAGGAACTGCGCCGCGAGGTGGCGTCGCTCAAATCCGAGGCGACCGCGCCGTTGAGCGAAATGCGCAAGGATCTCAACAAGGCGATGCAGCCGCCATCCTCCGCCGCCGGCAAGCAGGCGGGCAGCGCCGCCATCCCGGAAACCCAGCTCGACGGTCTGCCGGAAGAAATGGCCGACCAGATCCGCGAAACGCAGGAACTGGAACAATCTGGCGGCGAGGAAGACGGCGCGGACGAGAAACCGGCCTCGAAGGCTCCGAAGGGCGACCTATGAGCGAGCACGAAGACGAGATGGAGTCCTCGCGGGCGCCGCTGCTCGATCATCTGATCGAATTGCGCTCCCGGCTCATCAAGTCGATCGTCGCCATCGTGATCGGCTTCGGTATCTGCATCTATTTCGCCAAGGACATCTTCAACATCCTGGTGGCGCCTTATAACCACGTCATCGGCAGCCAGCTTGGCGCCAAGCTCATTTTCACCGCGCCGCAGGAATTCTTTCTGACGCAGATGAAGCTCGCCTTTTTCGGGGCGATGTTCCTGGCCTTCCCGATCATTGCGATCCAGATCTACATGTTCGTCGCGCCGGGGCTCTACAAGAACGAGCGCCATGCCTTCCTGCCTTATCTCGTCGCAACGCCGATCCTGTTCCTGATGGGGGCGTGCCTCGTCTATTTTGGCGTCCTGCCCATGGCGCTCGGCTTTTTCGCCGGCATGCAGCAGCAGGCGAGCGACGGGCAGGCGGCAATCGAACTGCTTCCCCGGGTCAGCGAATATCTGGGGCTGGTGATGACGCTGATCTTCGCGTTCGGCCTCTGTTTCCAGTTGCCCGTCATCCTGACGCTTCTGGGGCGTGTCGGCATCGTCTCGAGCGACATGCTGAAACGCGGACGCAAATATGCGCTGGTCGTCACCTTCGCCGCCGCCGCATTCCTGACCCCGCCGGACCTTCTGAGTCAGATCGCGCTCGGGACGCCCACCTATCTGCTCTACGAGATTTCGATCGTGCTGGTCGCCATGACCGAAAGGAAACGCGCCGAGGCCGAAGCCGAGGCGGAAGGGGGCGGCTGATCGGCCCGGCTGCCGTTCTGGACGCTTTGGGGCCCAGCGCGTATACAGTTCGACCTTAAACACGGCGGTATCCGGTCCGATTCGGGCGGGCTTCCGCCATTCCTTCATCCTTCAGACATTCGGGGTGTCATGTTCGACATCAAGGCCATTCGCGACGAACCCGAAGCGTTCGATGCGGGTCTCGCCAAGCGCGGGCTGGACCCGTACGCGGCCAACCTGATCGCGCTCGATGAGACGCGGCGCAGGGTTATCGCCGAGCTTCAGCAGCTTCAGGCCAGTTCCAATGCGGCTGCCAAGCTCATTGGCGGCTTGATGAAGGACGGCAAGAAGGAAGAGGCCGAGGCGAAGAAAGCCGAGGTCGCGGCGAACAAGGCCCGGATGCAGGAGCTGGAAGCCGCCGAGCGGGAGGCCAATACCTCGCTTGAGACGGCGCTTTCGGCGATCCCCAATATCCCGCTGGACGACGTGCCCGTCGGCCCGGATGAGAGCGCCAATGTGGAGCGCCACAAGGTCGGCACCCCCCGCGAGCTGAATTTCGAGGCCAAAGAGCATTTCGATCTTGGCGAGGCGCTCGGGCTCATGGATTTCGAGACGGCGGCTAAGCTCTCCGGGGCCCGCTTCGTGGTACTCAAGGGCGCGCTTGCGCGGATGGAACGCGCCATCGCCAATTTCATGGTCGATCTCCATACGAGCGAGTTCGGCTATGAAGAAGTGCTGCCACCTTATCTCGTGCGCGACCAGGCGATGTTCGGGACGGCCCAGCTTCCCAAATTCGCCGACGACCAGTTCGCCGTCTACAAGGGTCAGTCCTCCGAGGAGGAAGACCGTTACTGGCTGGTGCCGACCGCCGAAGTGCCGCTGACCAATCTCGTGCGCGAAAGCATTCTCTCCGAAGAGGAGCTGCCGCGGCGCTTCACCGCTTATACGCCGTGCTTCCGCGCGGAAGCGGGGGCGGCGGGTCGCGATACGCGCGGCATGATCCGACAGCACCAGTTCTCCAAGGTGGAACTCGTCTCCGTCACCACGCCGGAGGCCTCGCTCGACGAGCATGAGCGGATGCTCTCCTGCGCGGAGGAAGTGCTGAAACGGCTCGACCTGCCTTACCGGGTGATGACGCTCTGCACGGGCGATATGGGGTTCAGCTCACGCCGGACCTATGACATCGAGGTCTGGCTGCCGGGCCAGAACATGTATCGCGAGATTTCGTCCTGTTCGGTCTGCGGCGACTTCCAGGCGCGGCGCATGAATGCGCGCTATCGCCCGACGGGCGAGAAGGGCACGGCCTTCGTCCACACGCTCAACGGCTCGGGCCTCGCGGTCGGGCGAACGCTGGTCGCGGTGATGGAAAACTACCAGCAGGCGGATGGCTCCATCGCGGTGCCGGACGTGCTTCAGCCCTATATGGGCGGCAAGACAGTGATTGGAGCCTGACGGGATGGCGCGTGCGACCCAAAAGACGGTCAGGAAAGACATGCGGATTCTCGTCACCAATGATGACGGGATCAACGCACCCGGCCTGAAGGCGCTGGAGAAGATCGCGCGGAAGCTTTCCTCCGATGTCTGGATCGTGGCGCCGGAGGAGGAACAGAGCGGGTCGTCGCATTCGCTGTCGCTCGCCAATCCCATCCGGTTGCGCGAATTGGGGAAACAGAAATTCGCCGTGAAGGGCACGCCGTCCGATTGCGTGATGATGGCCGTGCGCCACATTCTCCATGGCGAGACGCCGGACCTTGTGCTGTCGGGCGTCAATCGCGGTCAGAACATCGCCGACGACGTCACCTATTCGGGGACCATCGCTGCAGCCATGGAAGGAACGCAGCTCGGCATTCCCTCCATCGCGCTCAGCCAGGCCTTCGGCTTCGGCGGCAAATCCCATGTGAAATGGGCGACTGCGGAGCGGCATGCGCCGGCCATCCTCAAGGATTTGCTCAAGGCGGGCTGGCCCGAAGATGTGCTTATCAACATCAACTTTCCCGATGTGTCGGCGGCCGCGGTCAAAGGCATTCAGGTGACGAAGCAGGGCAAGCGGGACCAGTCGCTCGTCCGCGTCGAGGAACGGATCGATGCGCGCAACAATCCGTACTACTGGCTGGGCTTCGAGCGCATTCTGAGCAATCCGCCCAAGGACACAGACCTCCGGGCGATCTATGACGGCTATATTTCTGTAACGCCGCTTCACATGAACCTGACGCATGGGCGCACCATGTCGGCCATCGAGACGGCGGTGAATGGCAGCCGGAAAACCGGTAAATCGGGCAAGTGAAGCCAATCGAGTAAAAGGGCGGGTGCGCGGCGATGGATGAGGCCGAGCAGGGGAAAATCGAACTCATCATGTCGCTTCGGCGGCAGGGTATTCGCGACAAGCGCGTCCTTTCGGCGATCGAGCGCATTCCGCGCGAAACCTTCGTGGCCGGGACCTTCCGCAAGCAGGCCTATGAGGATCACGCACTGCCCATCGAGTGCGGCCAGACGATCAGCCAGCCCTATATCGTCGCCTATATGACGGAGCAGCTGAAGGTGACGGACCGGATGAAGGTGCTCGAGATCGGGACGGGGTCCGGCTATCAGGCCGCCGTACTGGCCAAGCTCTGCCGCCGCGTCTACACGATCGAGCGCTACCGGACCTTGCTGAAGGACGCGGAAAAGCGCTTCGAGGAACTGCATCTCCACAACATCACCGCCAAGGTGGGCGACGGGACCAAGGGCTGGCCCGAACAGGCCCCTTTCGACCGAATCATTGTCACCGCCGCCGCGCCGACCGTGCCCCAGACGCTGGTCGACCAGCTCAAGGTGGGGGGCATTCTGGTCGCCCCGATCGCCGCTGCGGCGCTGGCAAGGCCGGATTCCGGGGTTCCCAAGCCCATGCCCGGAGACCAGCGTCTTGTCCGGATCGAGCGAACGGAGGAAGGTGTGAAGCGGGAAGAGCTTCTGCCGGTCCGCTTCGTGCCGCTGGTGGAAGGTGTGGCCAAGGAAAGTTGATGCGCCGAGGCAAGACAGGCTGGACAGGACGGGGAAAGGGGGTGCGCCGGGCGGCAGCGCTGCTTTTTCTGCTGGTCACCGCCGGTTGCGCGACCGAGCCCACCCCGGCCTGGTGGGATGGGGGCATGAGCCGGCCCGCCGCTTCATCGCAGAGCCGCGTCACAGCCGGTGGGGTTTACGTCGTCCAGCGCGGCGATTCCGTCTACCGCATCGCCCGGGCGCAGGGCGTATCGATCCGCGCGCTGATCGACGAAAACAGTCTGCGGCCTCCCTATGAGATCTATCCGGGGCAGAAGCTTCGTATTCCGCACGGTCGCTATCACACCGTGCAGCGCGGCGAGACGGTCTATTCGATCTCGCGGCGCTACGATGTCGACATGGCGTCGCTGACGCAGCTCAACCGCATTCCGCCGCCCTATGAAATCCAGGTCGGCGAGAAAATCCAGATCCCGGGGCGCGGCGCGCAAATGCAGACCGTGTCCGACGTGCCGAGACCCCAGGCGCGTCCGGCGCCGGGCCGGCAGGAAACGCGTGAAACCCGCGTGGCTTTGACGCTTCCCCTGCAGCGGCCGGGAGGCAGCCCGGGCGCCCCGCGGGCGACCGTTCAGCCGACCAAGTCAC
>CAYSVF010000192.1:0-5578 GCA_964434415.1 uncultured Parvibaculum sp. | reverse complement strand
GCCTTAAACTATTCATGGAGGGACAGGAAACAGGATCCGCTTCTCTTGCCGGTGGAGGGGAATCCCTGGCGTGAAAGGCTGCTGCGATGGCGCCCGGGAATCCCGCACGCCGTCGCGGTGGGAACTGCCGGCGCGCTGGCCTTTCTCAGTCTTCAGCGGATCAGCGAGTTTCTATATTTTCAGTTCTGATCAGATCTTGGCCTTATCGGCGGCGATGACGCAGAAGATCTGGTCGGCCTCCGATCCGTCGGTCGTCACCGGGAAGACACCGCGATAGGCGGTGATGAACTCGCGATCGGGAATAGGAAGCGGTGTCCGCGAGAAAACCGGCTCGCGACGATTGAGCACGTGGAAAAATTCCTGTCGCCGGATCTTCATGGCTTCCGGGTCGATGTTTTCTCCCAGCAGCCGGTTCGTGTAGTCGACGCCGAACAATTCAGTGCAGCCCGTGCCTGCAAGCCGGTAACGGAACTGCCACTCGGGTGCCTCGCCACACCGTTCGAGAATCAGCAGCCAGGGAATGGCGGAAAGCATCTCCGACGGCTTGAGGTCAGACCGGCAGGGCAGGCAGGTACCAACGTCCCGCTTGGCACTCCAGTAACGGGCGAAAACCGCGACCGGATGCCGGTCAGGCAGCTGTTCCCGCGAGACTTCAACATATTTTCCGCACGAAGCTTGGTACACTGTTACTCACCACTTCGGATTGAAACGGTGAGTCTGCTTTTGAGTCGTGAAAAAACGGTTGTTTTTGCTCGAGAATTTGACCGAAAGCACCTATTTCCTGCCATTCTCCTCTTCAAGCGTTCTCCGGTAGCCCGAGTATTTTGGCTGGTCGATGGCGAGCTTTGCGAGCGTAGTGGCCCAGAGATGGTCCTTCAGCCCTTCTGTGTCGAGCGTCAGCTCCCCCGCATAAATGCGGGTGCAAAGCTCTCTGTTCAAATCATCCAATGAGCCGTCCGCGCCCAGCAATGCTTTCAGGCGCTCATGCTCCTCGGTATTGGCATCCGGTGCGATTTCGAGTTCGCGCTTCACGATATCCAGCGCATTGGCCGCCACACGGGCATGGAAGGCCGCATGGCCTTTAAGCTGGGGCATGGCGTGGGTCCGGATGAAGTCGGCAACCGCTCCGACGAGGTCGGCCGATGTCGGTTGGTCCTGCATGGCGTTCTCTCCTCAGCTTCTCGGCGCCAGCAGGCGCAGCAGATCGATCTCTGTTTCGGACGAGCGGCGGCCAATCGTGGCGCGTTCCACGGACGGGTCGAGGCCACTCTTGAAGGCTGCCACCATGCTGGTGCACATGATGCCCCATTTGAGGGTACCCAGGACCTCCCAGAACTTAACCCGTTCCGGGTCCACAGGCTGGCCGCTTACCGCTTCGTAGCCGGCAAACATGTCCTCGCGCACTCCGAAGCCGCCCACGGGTTGGTCGATATTGCCGAACCGCCAGGAATTCACGCAGATCCAGCCCAGATCTTCCATCGGGTCTCCGACATGGGCGAGTTCCCAGTCGAGCACGCCGCGAACCCCGTCCGCTCCGATCATCAGATTGCCGTTTCTGAAGTCCCCGTGAACGAGCGTCAGCGCAGTATCTTCGGCGGGCAAATTGTCTTCGAGCCAGCGGAAGGCCAGCTCGAAAACGGGATGGGGATGGCCATGCTCACGCAGGGTGGCGTGGTATTGCCTGATTTCCTCCTTCGCATCGGCCTTGCGCAGGGCCGGCAACCGGGACTTGTCGATGTTGTGCAGCCGCGCGAGGATTTCGCCGCATTGCCGGGCGAGTTTGGGCCTGGCCTTGGCATATTCCTCGTCACGGAGGATCTTGCGGGCGATGGTCTCGCCGGTCAGCCGGTTCATGATGAAGCCTTGTCCCACGCCGTCTTCGGGCGTGAGGACGTGACGTACTTTCGGGACGGGGATGCCCGCTTTTTCCGCCAGTTCGATCAGCACGGCTTCCGTCTCGAGCGCTACGGCCGTCGTCTTTTCGGCCCGCGTTCCGCCCGGTGCCCGGCGCAGGATCAGGGGAACAGGCATCCCCTTCGAGGTGGTCGCGTCGAAAGCCCAGGTTTCCTGGCTTGCACCGCCGGAGAGGCGCTGGAGACCGTCAATGCCCGTGGCGTCTTCGATATGGTGCCTGACCGCCTCGGAGAGGGAAGCGGCAAATTCGTTATCCATTCCGCTCATCTCAAGCCATGCTCACAGGTTTGCCGTCGACGATCTGGTCGAGATATTCCGACATACCGAGCCCGGTCATTCCGTTGCAGCGGTACTCGGTCATGCCTTCGGTGATGCGTGTATTTAGATCCGTCCCATCTGGCGCCTTGCGCCTGTTGCGCAGGGGGATGAGAGAAATCACGTTACCCTCGACATCGTATTGCGCGCCTGACTCCGTTTCGACATGGGCCTTCAGCGATGTCTGATACCAGTCGCCGTCCCACTGGCTATCGATGCTGCATTTCCGGATGAGATCGTATTTGCCGTCCTTGAGCACCATTCCTCCCTGGCGTTGCTGACCTTCCTCGTTGGTGACGATGGAGATCATCATTGCGAAGTCGGGGCCGAAATTCATCGGCAACCAGCGATACCAGTGGATGGCCTGCCAATGGCGCGGGCCCCAGCTCTTGTCGCGAAGTCCGAAGCCGGAAATCTCGAAGCTCTCATCGCCCAGCGTGAATTTTCCCTCGGCCGCCATGTGCTGCTCGTAATGCGCCTTGGCGAAGGATTTCTCCGGGTCGAGCTCGATGGGTGATCCGTCTTCCTTCACCACCTCGCCACCGAACATGGGCGAGACGCCCTTGAAATCGAGGGAGACCGTGCAGGGAACAGTGGGGTTTTCTGTGAAGGCCTTTTTGGGGTCGGCCATCTCGCCGGGCCGGTCCAGCAGAAGTGCCTTGCCGGTGTAGTTAAGCTTCAGATGCTTGAACGGCTCCACCACATCGATGCGCAGACCACCGGCATTCATCTCGTCATTCGAAGTGATCTCGGGTTTCTTGTACATGAAGGCAACCCGTCCGCCCGGCAGATAGAGACATATGGTCATCTCGGCATAGCGTTCATTCGGGCGGTTGCCGAGCCTGAACCAGCCGCCGATCCGGCGCTCCGGATCGAATACATTGAAGTACATGCTTTCGTTGTAGTTTGAGGCGGAATCCGGCGTGTGCGGATATTCGTCCTCCGGGGCGAGGCGGGTCTTCGTGCCCTTTGTCGCATTGCTCATCGGGTCCTCCCAGGGGGCCTTGCGGCGCCGATTTTTGAATTTCGTTGGACCTATCTTGGAACGCATAATTCTGACAGGAAAGGGCTGCTTGGTTACAATCGAGGAACCCCAGCGAGACGCGGCGTCAAGAGCCGCAAATGAAAGTGCGGCCGCCGAAATGACAGCGAAAAAGACCGACAATGACACCTCGAATCCGGAAGAATCCGGGAACGGACCGGGCGAGCCGCTGATCCTGCCGCCCAAGAAGCACGGCATTCCCACCCGGATCAGAAACTACTTCCTGACCGGTATCGTCGTTGCCGCGCCGATCGGCCTGACGATCTACATCACGACGTGGTTCATCGACCTGGTGGACAACTGGTTTACGCCGCTCATCCCGGCTCCCTACAGGCCCGACAATTTTCTTCCGGTTGAAATCCCGGGGCTCGGCCTGATTATCGCATTCGTGTTACTTACGCTGCTTGGCGCCATCACGGCGAACTTCATCGGGCGGACGATACTGAATGCGGGCGAGCGGCTCGTATCGCGAATGCCCGTGGTGCGAAGCATCTATGGCGCTCTCAAGCAGATTTTCGAGACCGTCATTTCGCAGAGCAATCAATCCTTCCGCGAGGTCGGCCTGATCGAGTATCCCCGGAAAGGTATCTATTCGATCTGCTTCATCACGACCCGGACGAAAAACGAGATCGCAACCCGGACGGGCCACGATCTGGTGAGTGTCTTCGTGCCGACTACACCAAATCCCACTTCCGGGTTCCTTCTTTTCGTGCCCGTTGACGACATCACCATTCTCGACATGTCGATAGAGGAAGGCGCCAAAATGATCATTTCCGCGGGGTTGGTGGAACCACCGCACGGTGTCCCCGAAGATTCGAATACACCCCTGCCGGAATGATCCATTGCCGCACCGAAGCTGACGCAACGTAATGGTGTCGTAGCGGCGCACATGGAAAACAAAAATTTGCGGTGCTTTACGCCACGTCATCCGCGACACCTTGGCACTTTGTTCCCTAGGTTCGGGTACGCCAAACTTGGCGGATATAAAAGCGCATGGCAGCGCGCATAACAGTCGGGAGCACAGGATGAAAATCCCTCAGGAAGTCGCCGAGACAATCATAGACCCGAAGGCCTATGGCAAGAACAAGCCGGTGGACGACGCCTTCGCATATCTTCGCCGAGAAATGCCGCTCGCCGTTGCCGAGCCGGAAGGCTTCGATCCGTTCTGGGTCGTCACAAAGTATGACGACATTCGCACGGTCGAGAGCCAGAACGAGCTTTTTCACAATGGCGACCGCGCCACGACGCTCGTCACCAAGGAAGGCGACCGCAAGGTCCGGGAAATGATGGGCGGCTCGCCCCATCTCGTGCGCTCTCTCGTGCAGATGGACAACCCGGATCATTTCGCCTACCGCAAGCTCACCCAGTCCTGGTTCATGCCACAGAACCTGAAGAAGCTCGAAGTGCGTATCCGTGAGATCGCCCGCAATGCTGTCGACAAGATGGCGGAGAAGGGCGGCGAATGCGATTTCGCAAGCGACATTGCGTTCCTCTACCCGCTGCACGTCATCATGGAAATTCTGGGTGTGCCCGAAGAAGACGAGCCGATGATGCTGAAGCTTACGCAGGAGCTTTTCGGCGCGGCCGATCCCGAGCTATCGCGCACGGGCGAACAGGAAATGACCGACGAGCAGCGCGTCCTGGCCCTGCAGGAAACGGTCGGCGAGTTCATTGCCTATTTCTCGGAAATGACGAAGGACCGCCGCGCCCATCCTCGCGACGACGCGGCCTCCGTAATTGCGAACGGTCAGGTACATGGTGGACCACTCGGCGAGCTGGAGGCGATGTCCTACTACATCATCGTCGCCACGGCCGGTCATGACACGACCTCGAACACGACAGCATCCGGCCTTTGGGCGCTTGCCGAGAACCCGGACCAGTTCGCCATGCTGAAGAAGGATCCATCTCTCATACCGAGCTATCTGGACGAGTCGATCCGCTGGGCCACACCGGTGAAGCATTTCATGCGCACAGCGACAGCAGATGCCGAAGTTGCGGGGCAGAAGATTGCCAAGGGCGACTGGATGATGCTTTCCTATCCTTCGGGCAATCGCGATGAGGATGTGTTCGACGATCCGTTCTCCTTCAAGGTCGACCGTTCGCCGAACAAACATGTTGCGTTTGGTTATGGGGCACATGTCTGCCTCGGGCAGCATCTCGGCAAGATGGAAATGCGTATCCTCTGGGAAGAATTGCTACCGCGGCTGGAATCCCTTGAACTCAACGGCTCCGCCGAACTCAGCCAGTCGAATTTCGTCTGCGGACCGAAGCATGTTCCCATCCGCTACAAGATGAACTGATTGGAGC
>CAYSVF010000191.1:4333-5600 GCA_964434415.1 uncultured Parvibaculum sp. | reverse complement strand
CGGTCGAGGCGGCGTCGAGGGCGAGATAGATGTCCTCGCCCGGCTTGTAACCGGCCGTCTCGACGGCCTTCATGATGAAGCCGATGGCCTCGTCGGTAGAGGACAGGTTCGGCGCGAAGCCGCCCTCGTCGCCGACATTGGTGTTGTGGCCGGCGGATTTCAGTTCGCTCTTCAGCGTGTGGAAGACTTCCGAGCCCATGCGCACCGCGTCCGCGATGGAGGCGGCGGCGACCGGCATGATCATGAATTCCTGAATGTCGATCGGATTGTCGGCATGCTCGCCGCCATTCACGATGTTCATCATCGGCACCGGCAGGATGCGCGCCGAGGGACCGCCCAGATAGCGGAAAAGATGCTGGCCGAGCGAAGCGGCTTCGGCCTTGGCCATGGCAAGCGACACGCCGAGGATCGCATTGGCGCCGAGACGGGACTTGTTCTCCGTTCCGTCCAGCTCGCACATGATGCGGTCGATCTGGATCTGCTCGCCGGCATCCATGCCGCCTATGGCGTCGAAGATCTCGCCGTTCACCGCGTCCACCGCCTTCTGGACGCCCTTGCCCTTGTAGCGTTCGCCGCCGTCACGCAGCTCCACGGCCTCATGGGCGCCGGTGGACGCGCCAGACGGCACGGCGGCACGGCCCAGCGCGCCGTCATCCAGCAAGACATCGACTTCCACCGTCGGATTGCCGCGGCTGTCCAGGATTTCCCGGCCAATGATATCGATGATGGCTGCCATAGAGATTCGCTCCACTGGGTTGTTTTTTCTGGATCGGGACCTGAATGCGCGTCAAAACGCCCGTCCCGGTGCCGACCTTTCGACCGGCACAGGATTGGGCGTTTTCATAGCGGACAGGCGGGGCCGGCGAAAGCCCCTTAATCCCCGAATTGGGGCGTCATACCACCCCCCCAGGCACGAATATCAGTTGGCCGCCGCCATCATCGCAGTGCCATAGGCACTATCGAGCAGCCATTCGCGGTTCTTCCGGATATAGGCCAGCTGAGCCTCGACGATCGCACGCCCCAGACCGGCCGCGAAGACCTGGCCGGTATTGCGACCCTTCTCGGCCTCCCGGCGGTCGAGATCCTCGAGTATCCGCTCCGATTCCTCGGTCTGCCGGTCCAGCAGTTCCTCCAGCCTTTCGCGCGGCAGAAACGGCGCAAAAGACAGGATGAAAAGAAACTCCGAGCGAAGCTTGTGCTTGGCCGTACAGGTCATCAGCGCATCCAGACAGGCGCGCCGCCCCGCTTCGGTCAACTCGTAGATCTT
>CAYSVF010000191.1:0-4323 GCA_964434415.1 uncultured Parvibaculum sp. | reverse complement strand
TTCGACCTTCTCGAAGGTGACAAGCCCTTCGGTCGCCAGCTCATTCAGCGCTGGATAAAGGTTTGAAAGACTTACATCGAGCAGTTCAGAGATGTCCTGCTCCATGATTTTCTTGATGTCATAGCCAGTGGCTGGACCGCCCATCAATACGCTGAGCAGCAATTCCTTGGTGTTCAACCCGCTTCCCTCCCCGTCAGCAGATTTCGTTTCAAAAACCGGTTTTGTCTTCGGTGTGCCCTCCCGGCACTTGCCTCATGAGTTATTTATCTATATCGGGTTCATATATAGGTTTTTTCTACCTAGCACGAATAGATATATAACAGATTGACCACACGACGTATCACTCCTCCTCCTCCTCGATCGTCAAGGTCAGCATCCCTCACCACCTCGTAGCCGGCTCCGGCGGGGCCGGCTGCAAACTTTACCCAACCGCCGACAGGGAACGCTAACAGGGAACTCCTAGCCGCTAGGGGGGTAACAATATGAAATTACGGGTACTTAGTGGGTCTGTCACCCGCGAAGATCGGCGCAGTACGCTGCTTTCCGCAGTGTTTGCCGCCACAGCGCTTCTTGCCGCTACGTTTTCCGGGGCCGCACATGCCGAGGAATTCAATTTCGGCGACCTCAGCATTTCGACCGCGACCACGCTGAAAGCCGGTGTGACCATGCGTGCAAGCGCGCGCGACTGCCGCCATGTGAACTCCAAGAACGGCGGCTGCGTGCAGGGCGACGGCGCCGGCACCAGCATGAACTCCGATAACGGCAATCTGAACTTCGGTCCCGGCGACATCACCAGCGCCACGGTTCGCGCCACGATGGACATTTCCGGCAAGTGGAAGAATTACGGCTTCTTCGTCCGTCCGACCGCCTTCTACGACCAGGTCTATGCCGCCAACAACATGGACTTCTACGACCTGACTCCGACGGCGCAGGGCGTGGCGAACGGCGAAGCGAAGATCCTCGACGCCTATGTCTATGGCTCCTTCGACATTGCAGGCCACCAGACCACCATCCGCTTCGGCAAGCAGGTGCTGAACTGGGGAGAAAGCCTGTTCATTCAGGGCGGCGTCAACGGCTTCCAGGCCGCCGACGTGACGGCGATCCGCGCGCCCGGTTCGGAACTGCGCGAAGGCTACACGGCCATGCCGATGCTTGTCTTCCAGACCGCGCTGACGCCGGATATCAGCCTTGAGGCCTTCTGGCAGTTCGCCTATTCGATCACGCGCCTCGACCCGGCCGGCTCGTTCTTCTCCACGGACGACATTACGGGTCCGGGCTCTCTGCCCGCTATCCTGAACGCCAATTTCGACGATCCGCAGAAATGCGCTCCGGACGGCTCGTATAATCCGGCGGATTACCTCAACCCGAACAGCAACCCGATCTGTCTGGATCGCACGGCGGATCGCGGTCAGGACTCCACCAACCAGTTCGGCGCGGCTCTTCACTATTATGCCGCCGATGTCGGCATGGGCACGGATTTCGGCCTCTACTACACCCGGTTCTCCAGCCGCCTGCCCTATCTCGGCTTCACCAACGGCCCGACGGACTTCCAGACGACCTGCGACACGCTCGCCGGTACGCCGGGCGCTTGCTCCGTGCCTGCTGTCGCCGCCAGCATTGCCCCTCTCGCATTTGCCATCGGGGCCAACCAGGCAACCTACTTCTACGACTTCCCGACCATCGAGACGATCGGCGCAAGCTTCAACACCACGGTCGGCACCACTGCCGTGGCCGGCGAGCTGACCTTCTCGCCGAAGATGCCCTTCGGTATCAACGACAGTGCAATGAACGCTTCCCAGATCGACGGTCTGGGTGCGACCGATCCGCTCGCCGACGCCAATGGCTTGCCGAACGGTCCGATCAGCCTGCTTCCGTTCAATCCCGGCGCAGGTCAGTCGACGCTCACGCATATCGACCTCGATGCCTATCAGGGACAGTTCAACACGATCGACGCCTTCTCCTCGACGGATCTGATCCCGTCGACGCTGGGCGCCGACAGCGGCTACTTCCTGTTCAACATGGGCTTCGTCTATGTGCCGAACGCGGAGAAATATCCGCTGAACCGGGCCGGTGCGGAAGGCGGCTATCCGAATGTTACCGGTGCCGCCATCCTTCAAGGCTCGCCTTTTGCCACCAATCCGCAATATGCGACGGAGTGGTCGACCGGCTATGTGATGCGTCTGGGCGTGGACTACAACAACGCCTTCAACACGCCTTTCACCGTGTCGCCCTATCTGGCATGGCGTCAGGACCTCACCGGCTGGTCGCCCGGCCCGAACACGGCCAACTACCAGCAGGGCCTGAAGCAGGTCGGTATCGGTGTCAGCATCGACTACCAGAGCGCATGGCGCGCGAACCTCGCCTATGTGAACACGTTCTCGAACGACTGGACGGTGACGATGACCGACCGCGACTACGTGCAGGCGAGCATCTCCTACGCGTTCTGATCCCCGGATCGGACCACGACCAACCCCGGGGGCTTCCGCCTCCGGGGTTTTTCTTTTTCGGCCTGTGCTTGACGCTGGGGCGAGGCTGCTGTTCAACACCTCGATCCCGGCCGGTACGGCCCTCACACGTCGAAAGAAAATGGCTCAGACCCCGCAAAAACCGGACAAGGCTCTCGTCCTCTTCTCGGGGGGACAGGATTCGACCGTCTGCCTTGCCTGGGCGCTGACGCGCTATGAGAAGGTGGAGACCATCGGTTTCGACTACGGTCAGAGCCACAAGGTGGAACTGGAATGCCGTGAGCGGGTGCGTGAGCAGCTCTGCGAGCTGTTTCCCGACTGGGCTCCCCGGCTCGGCCCGGACCACATGCTCGACCTCACCACGCTGGGCGCGATCAGCGACACGGCGCTGACCCGCGAAGCCGAGATCGAGATGGGCGAGGACGGCCTGCCGACCACTTTCGTGCCGGGCCGCAACCTGCTTTTCCTTACCTATGCCGCCGCGCTGGGCTATCGCCGGGGCGCGTTCGCGCTGGTGGGCGGGATGTGCGAAACCGACTATTCCGGCTATCCCGATTGCCGCGACGAGACCATGCGCTCGCTGCAGCAGTCGCTCTCGCTCGGCATGGCCAAACCCTATGCCATCGAGACGCCCCTGATGTGGATCGACAAGGCCGAGACATGGGCAATGGCGCAGGAGCTGGGCGGTGGCGCCCTGGTGGACCTCATCAAAGAGGAAACCCATACCTGCTATCGCGGCGACCGCAACCACCGGCACGATTGGGGCTATGGCTGCGGCACCTGCCCGGCCTGCGAGCTTCGGGCCGCGGGCTATGAGAAGTGGCGCGCCGCGCAAGCCGAAGGTCAGTGAAGGCACGCCCATGTATTCGGTGAAGGAACTTTTCTACACCCTTCAGGGTGAAGGCGCTCAGGCCGGAAGGCCTGCCGTTTTCTGCCGTTTTGCGGGCTGCAATCTGTGGTCGGGACGCGAGCAGGACCGCGAAAGCGCGCAATGCACCTTCTGCGACACGGATTTCGTCGGTACGGACGGGCCCGGCGGCGGTAAATTCAAGACGGCCGAGGCGCTGGCCGCCGCCGTTGCGGCCGCCTGGGAAGGCGATACGGACGAGACACGCTATGTCGTCTGTACGGGCGGCGAGCCGCTGCTTCAACTTGACAGCGAAGCCATTGCTGCGCTTCATGCGCGCGGCTTCGAGATTGCCATCGAAACTAACGGCACGCTGGAAGCCCCAGAGGGGATAGACTGGATCTGCGTGAGCCCCAAGGCCGACACGCCGCTGGCGCAGCTTTCGGGCGACGAACTGAAGCTCGTCTTTCCGCAGGCAACCGCCATGCCGGAGCGCTTCGAGGCCCTCGCCTTTCGGCATTTCTATCTGCAGCCGATGGACAGCCCCGACCGCGAAGAAAATACCCGGGCCGCCATAGCCTATTGTCTCAAGCACCCGAAATGGAAGCTGAGCCTGCAAACACACAAGATGATCGGTATTCCGTAATGCGTATCTACAAGGAATTCATGTTCGACGCGGCGCATTACCTTCCTTATGCGGAGGAAGGTCACCCGAACAGGCGGATGCACGGGCATTCGTTCCGCGTCGTCGTCTGGCTGGAAGGCAAACCCGATCCGGCGACGGGTCTCGTTCGCCATTTCGAGGATGTGGAACGCGAGTTGATGAAGGTGCGCGGCGAGCTGGACCATCACCTGCTGAACGAGATCGAAGGCCTGGAATTCCCGACACTGGAAAAGATTTCCGCCTGGATCTGGAATAAGCTCAAAGACCCGCTTCCGGAGGTCGCGCGCATCGAAATCCATCGCGCCTCCTGCAATGAAGGCTGCGTCTATGACGGGCCGGAGGACAAG
>CAYSVF010000190.1:0-5621 GCA_964434415.1 uncultured Parvibaculum sp. | reverse complement strand
CGTCCGACGATTTGTCGTCCTTGTCGGACTTTGCGGACTTGTCGTCGGCCTTCTTGTCGTTTTTCGAGGCGGACGGCTTCACTTCCAGACCCTCGGCCTGAATGTCGCCGCTCATCTGGCCGCCCTGTTCGACCTTCAACTCGCCATAACGGACCTCGCCGGTGACGCGCCCCGTGGAGGTGATGGTCAGGCATTTGCGAACCAGTAGCGTCCCGTCGAACTTGCCGGTGATTTCCGCCTCGTCCACGGTCGCTTCGCCGCGCACATCGCCGGTTTCGCTCACCGTCAGCGAACCGCTTTCGATGGTGGCCTGCACATCGCCCTCGATCACGAGCGAATCGCAGGACTGGATCTTGCCTTCAAGCTTCAGGCCGCGGCCGACATGAAGATTGGCGGCCGGCGGCGTCGCCTCCGCGCTCGATCCGGTGCCCCCGGTGCCATTGCTGGTGCTCGGTGATGTCTGGAGAGTTCGCACGGTCGGTTTCCTTGCTTCGTAAGAGGGAGTTACGCGGCTGTAGGGGGTGTCGTCCCCTTCGGCTTTCTGCTCGTTGATGGGTCGCATGGACGATGCCCTCTGCGCTGATGAAGACTGATCTTCTGTGGACGTATTTTTTCGGGACGTTCGTTCGGCGTGAGAGCGATCCCCTGAATCGCTCTTCGGGCGTTTGAACATTTGGGAGCCCTCCGCAAATCGGTGAAGGCCCAATCGGTACAAGTGTAGTTTGGCCCGTATGTGCCGAGATTGTGGCGGAAGAGTGATTGCGTCAAAAGATGTGTGGAGAAATCACTGCGGCACAGTGATTATTTGTATGCAAGCTGCACACACGCATCGTGACGCGGACAGGTGACGAGATGATCGTTCACGATGCCGACCGCTTGCGAGAACGCATAGACGATGGTCGGACCGCAAAAACGAAAACCTTCCTGCTTCAGCGCTTTCGACATTTTTCGGCTCATCTCCGTTTCCGCGGGCACGTCGGAGATGCGTTTGAAGCGGTTGACCTGGGGCACACCGTCCACGAACGACCAAAGGAAATCCGAGAAGCCGCCATCACGCTCCATAATCTCCAGCCAGGCCTGCGCATTGGAGATCGTCGCTTCTATTTTTCCGCGATGGCGAACGATCCCCGCATTGCCGAGAAGCTTCTCGACGCGCTTGGGCGTGTAGCGCGCGATTTTCTCCGGCTGGAAGCTGTCGAACGCCTCGCGGAACGCTTCGCGCTTGCGAAGAATGGTGATCCAGGAAAGCCCCGCCTGAAAGCCGTCGAGGACGAGTTTCTCGAACAGCGCCCGGTCGTCATATTCCGGTACGCCCCATTCCTCGTCGTGATAGGCGATGTAGAACGGGTCGTTGCCCGGCCAGGGACATCGGCCCGAGGCGTCACTCGTCGGCATTCGCGCTGGCCTCCAGCGAAAAACCCGCCCAGTCCGGCACTTCCGGCACGAGCGTCGCATCATTCGCGTCGAGCGTCTGGCCGGAGAGAAGGTCGAGACGCAGGAGCGCCAGGACGCGCCCGGCCTCTATATCGCCGGAAAAAACCGTTCCGACCTCGCGCGTGCCCGCCTTCACGGGCGTTCCGGGCGCGGGCATCGCGCCTTTGACCACGCAAGGCAGGAGCCGCTTGCGCACGCTGCCGCGCCTTTTGGTGCGCGACGTCACTTCCTGACCGACATAGCAGCCTTTCTTGAAGTCGATCGCATGCAGTTCATCGAGATTGAGCTCCAGCGGGAAGCTCTTTTCAGGTTCGAAATCATAGGTCGCGTCGCCCACGCCCAGCAGAATGCGGTGACGGTGCCAGTTGAGCGGCGATTTGTGCGAGGCGCCGGCCATCACGATGAAATCCTCCGCCTTGGCGCGCGGCAGGATCGCCCGTGTGCCAAGCGCGGCAAGGCGCGGATCGGGGAAGAGAGCACCCTCATCCGGGGCGGTCGCCGCCGCCTCGCCGTCCCAGAGCACCGCGACGCAATGGCTTTCGGTCAGGTCCTCGATCTCCACCTTGGCGCGGAGCTTGTACATGGTGAGGCGCTTGGCCAGAGCCGCGGCGCGCTCGGCCTCGCAATCGAGAAGGAAACGGCCTTCCGCGTCTTCCACGATGAAGAAATCGAAGAGGAACTTCCCCTGAGGCGTCAGCAGCGCCGAATAGACGGCTTTGCCGGGGCCTGCGCGCTCTGCATCGTTGGTGACGAGACCCTGCAGAAAGGCGCACATATCCGGGCCGGAGAGGCGCAGGACGCCGCGTTCGGGCAGGATTGCCGCTTTGAGGCTGGACTTTTCGGGGGCGGACATGGGGCTCCAGCGCTGTGAAATGATGAGAGTCCACAAGATTTAGGCCTCGGCGGCGCGCCCCGCAAGGAGGCGGCGGCCCCGATGCAGAGGACAAGGCAGGCCTGGTGCAGACTTGGCAGGCTCCGGAGCGCAACCTATAACGGCCCAACCCTTCGATAGGGGCATCGCCGACGCGAAAAGAGGCCGGATTGCGCATTCTCTTTATTACTTCCAACCGGATCGGCGACGCCGTGCTGTCGACCGGCCTGCTGGGCGGGCTGATGGAACGCTATCCCGATGCGACCTTCTGGGTCGCCTGCGGCCCGCTGGCGGTTCAGCTTTTCGAGAATGCGCCCCGCGTCGAACTCGTCATCCCGATGAAAAAGGAAAAGCGCGCCGGCCATTGGCGCAAGCTGCTGGCCGCCATTTTGCCGCGCCGCTGGGATGTGGTGGTGGATCTGCGCGGCTCGGCCACGGCCTGGGTTCTCTGGACGAAGAAGCGCTACATCCTGAAGCCCGATCACACACTGCACCGCGTGGTCCATAATGCGCGGGTCGCCGATTTCGATCCGCCGCCCAATCCCCGCCTCTGGCACGGCGCGGCGGATCTTGCCGAAGCTGAAAAGCTGATCCCGCAAGGCCGCAAGGTGCTGGCCGTCGGCCCGACCGCCGAGTGGCCGCGCACGATGTGGCCGGTGGAGCGCTATGCGGAGCTGGTCGAACTCCTGACCGCTCCCGGCGGCCCGATGGAAGGGGCCTACCTGCTGGTTTCGGGCGGCCCCGGCGAACAGGAAATCTGCAAACCCGTTTTCGAGGCGGTGCCGGAAGAGCGCCGCATCGACCTTGTGGGGGCGGAACTGGGGCTCACCGGGGCCTGTTTTGCCCGCTGCGCGCTTTATGTCGGCAATGATTCGGGGCTGATGCATCTCGCTGCGGCGGCCGGCACGCCCACGCTCGGCCTTTTCGGCCCGACATCGGACGCGCAATATGGCCCCTGGAGCAGCGAAGGCGACGACAGGGCGCGCGCCTTGCGCGGCGAGCGCTCGCGCGATCAAATCATCGCGGAGGAAGGCGACGCCTATTTCGGGGAGAGCGCCGTGACGGATGTCAGCGTGGACATGGTCGAAGAGGCCGCGCGCGAAATGCTGGCCCGCTTCCCGAAAATGGCCTGAGAAGTGGATCTGAAACCGGACGAGTTTGAGGAGAGGCAAGTGAGCATCACCTATGACCTGATCTTTCGCGGCGGCACCATCGTCAATCAGGACGGACGACACCGGGCCGATATCGGCACGAAGGACGGACGCATCGCCGCGATCGGCGACCTGTCGCAGGCCGATGCCGCCGACACGATCGACGTGAAGGGCCTCCACATCCTGCCCGGCGTGATCGACACCCAGGTCCATCTGCGCGAGCCCGGCAACGAGCACAAGGAAGACCTGGAAACCGGCGGTCATGCAGCCGTGATGGGCGGCGTGACGACCGTGTTCGAAATGCCCAACACCAAGCCGCCGACGACCGACCCGGATGCGCTGGCCGACAAGGTGAAGCGCGCGCGCCATCGCATGCAGTGCGATTTCGCCTTTTACGGCGGCGCGACGACGGAAAATATCGACATTCTGCCCGAGCTGGAGCGCCAGACCGGCTGCTGCGGCATCAAGGTCTTCATGGGCTCGTCCACCGGGACGCTGCTGGTGGAAAAGGACGAGGATGTGCTGCGCGTGCTGAAGGCGATCAACCGTCGCGCCGCGTTCCATTCAGAAGACGAGTTCCGCCTGCGCGAGCGCCGCGAGCTGGCGCTGCTCGGCCATGTCGATACGCATCCCGTCTGGCGCGACGCGGAAGCGGCCTATATGTGCACGCAGCGCCTGTTGCGGCTGGCGCGCGAGGCGGGCAAGCGCATCCATGTGCTGCATATCTCTACGGCGGGCGAAATCCCGCTGCTCGCGCTCCATAAGGATGTGGCGACCGTGGAAGTGACGCCGCAGCATCTGACGCTTGCCGCGCCCGAATGCTACGAGGCGCTGGGCACCTTTGCGCAGATGAACCCGCCCATTCGCGGCCATGAGCATCGCGACGGACTGTGGAATGGCCTGCGCGCTGGCATCGTCGATGTGATCGGCACCGACCATGCGCCGCATACGCGCGAGGAAAAGGAACAGACCTATCCCAAATCGCCGTCGGGCATGCCCGGCGTGCAGACCATGGTCCCCGTCATGCTCAACCATGTGCATGAGGGCCGGCTGACGCTGGAACGCTTCGTGGACCTGACGAGCGCCGGGCCGCAGCGCGTTTTCGGCATTGCCTGCAAGGGACGCATCGCGGTGGGCTATGACGCCGACCTCACCATCGTCGATCTCGGCGCGGAGCGCGAGATTACCGATGACTGGATCGTCTCCAAATGCGGCTGGACGCCCTATAACGGCATGAAGGTGAAGGGCTGGCCCGTCGGCACCGTCATTCGCGGCCACCGCGTGATGTGGGAGGACGAACTCCTGGGCGACGCGCGCGGCGAACCCGTGCAGTTCGTGGAAACGCTGCCGCACCATGTGTAAGGGAGGCCGCATCCTTCGAGACGGACCTTCGGTCCTCCTCAGGATGAGGCGTGGGCGCCGAAGTGAAGCCTCGTCCTGAGGAGCGGCGCCGCCGCGTCTCGAAGGGCGAGGCCCTCAGCCTCAATGCACGGTATAGAAATCCGCCCGGCGCATTTCCGCAGGCGAGATGAGCCGCCTTGTCGCGACCTTCACCGAATGGATGGGACCTTCCAGCTCGCGGTCCCAGAAATCGAGAAACCGCTGAAGCTCGGGATATTTCGGCTCCAGATCGTAATGCTGCCAGAGATAGCTCTGCAGCAGGGTGGGGTGATCGGGCATCCGGTAGAGAATTTCCGCCGTGACGAGGCGGTAGCCATCCAGCATCTGCTTGAATTCCGACATCGCGCTGACCCACTCATGTGACAGGGATACGTCAAAAGCGTAAGCAGCCCTGACGCGTTGCGCCAGCTTGACAAGCTGGAAAAATCACGAATTATTCAAATGAATCAATTGGTTAGCACTCACGTTCTCTGGTGAGTGCCAAGCCGCCCGCCTGCCATGCCGGTCGGGCGAACAGCGAGCGTTTCCGCCGCTTTCCGCGCCACGGTCCCGGCGGCGCATCCGCCTTGACCCTGCCAGCGATTTAGGATGGTTTGTCCCCCTATAAATCCATCTCGGGCCCGGATTGCCGGGCCGAATCCATAAAGATAGCGCGGCACGCGCATGAAGGACGGAAAATGAGCGAAAAATTTCGCGCCCTCATGGTCTCAAAGACCGATGACGCGCCCAAAGCGGACTTTGTCGAAATCACCGAAGACGATCTC
>CAYSVF010000189.1:0-5644 GCA_964434415.1 uncultured Parvibaculum sp. | reverse complement strand
CCGAGCTGGATGTGACTCAGCTGCACTGGCATGGCCCCGGCCTTCAGCGCCGCCGGAACATAGGTAACGAGCTGGCTCTGTTTTGCGTCATAGGAGCAACCCTGATAGCAGTGGCCGCTTGCAACGCACCCCCGCCGCGCCTGCGGCACGTCCTCCACATGCCAGCCGAGTTTCGTCGCCCCCTCGATGAAGAGTTCGTTCATTCGGTTGCGGTAGTGCGGAGCGGCATAGTGCACATTGTGGTCGCGTTCGATCTCCTCGAAGATCGGCGTCAACACCTCGACTTCATGCCCACTGACGCCGTGCGACTGATAGAGCGCATTGCGGTCTTCCGGCAACCGCCAGCTGTCGGCCCAGTAATGCACGCTCGCACCGCCGACGCAGTTGCCGTACATCAAGGCAATTTCGCCGTTCACGCTCGTCCCGAGGCCACGCCCGCCGTCAATGCGGGCCAGCATATTGTCGGAAAGCTGATCGAGATCGCCGCGACCCGCCGTGAAATAGCCGCCCTGCTCCAGTATGACGACCGAAAGCCCCGCCTCCGCGAGATGTTTCGCCGCGGTGGCGCCGCCACAGCCCGATCCGATGATGACGACATCCGCCGTCTCCCGGAGTGAGCCCTTTGCATCCTGTCCCTCTACGATCATGCCGACGCTCCAAGGTTTTCGATCCGGTTGCCGCCCTGGAAAAACTTCGGCGAGACGAGAGGACCGCCATAGCCCATATGCGCCCATGCCCGAGGGTCGGTGTAGAAGAAGAAGACGGCCAAAAACCGAATGCCCGCATAGATGCTCCGCTCGAGAACATCACCGGAATGCTGCAACTCCGTCAGAAGACCGAGCCGCGCCTCAGGCATCAGCTTCGTGAACCGCGAGAGACCGCCGCCCAGAAGCGGCCGATATTCGAGATAAAGAAGCGACGCCTTCATATCCTCGAGAAGTTGTCCGCCGATCAGAGAGAGCTCCCGGTCGATACGTGCGGCGGTCCGCGTCTCGCGTGTCGACGGCAGATCCCCTGCCTGACCGATCAGGCTTTCCACTGCAAGAATGAGAACGGCGAACTCCTTTTCCGTCAAAACGACCGGTCGCTCGTCACCCACGATCTCGCCATAGTGCTCACCGCCGGGCACCGCTACGCCCGCGAGCCCCAGCACCGCCACGCCTGCCGCGGTCGCGCCCCCGGCTTTCAGAAAACCCCGCCTCGAAAGACTTGTATGTCGCTGCATGCACCAACCTCATTTTTGGTCATATGACCATTTTTATATTTTTTGGTCAATAGACCATTTTCCGGATAAAAAGGGCGGCATATCCGCGAATGGCCGGAGACAGCGAGGGAAGATGACGAGAAAGACAGGCACCAAGGGCCAGCGACGCATCGAAGAAATTCTCGATGCAGCCGAGGAAATACTGGTCGAGGTGGGATATGGAGACCTCTCCATGCGCGGCGTTGCCGACCGGCTCGGCTTGCGCCTCTCGCATGTTCAGTACTATTTCGACGGGCCCGACGCTCTGCTGGAGGCGATTTTCGACCGCTCGCTCACACGCTCGATCGAGGCGTTCGAAGCCCGCCCGAAACGCGAGGGCATTGAGGCCATGGTTGCCTTCGTGCTCGAAGACCAGCTCTCCACAAGCTATTGCCGGATGTTCTTCGAACTCTGGGCACTCGCCGCGCGCGACACGAAGGCCAACGCTGTCCTTGCCCGCTATTACGCGCGTTACCAGTCCTATGTAGAGAGCATCGTCGCCTCGGAATATCCTCAAGCGAAACCGGCACAGCTAAAACGCTGCGCCGTCATCTTGATGAGCCTGTTCGAGGGCTTGTCGCTTTTCAGGGGCGTCGAAGGCCGGATCTCCGTGTCGCGACGCGAACTCGACAAGGACATCGTAAAAGCGGTCCGCGCCATCGTCGCGCAAAGCTGACCCCGCCGATAAAAACCAGGGCAATCGGCTAGGCCGCTCAGGCGGTGGCTTTGAACGGCTCATAGGATGGCCGGGCAAGATCCTGCCAGGTACCGATGGCGCCGTGCTGTGCCCGCGCCTCGTCCTTGTCCTTCGTCACCTTGTCGCCTTCCGGCAACGGATCCAGCGAGGCGAGGATCTGCACCACGGCGGGGCTGAGCTTCAGCGCCCCGCTCCCCGGCATGTTGTCGGGCCTGAAGAGACGGGCCTGCCCGGAAGACGGTACATACCGTCTCCCCGGCGAAGCCTCGCCATCCGCATGGCTGGCGGCCATTCCCGTACCACCCTTTACGTCGAAAGGAATGGCCGCCGCCATGCTTGCCGCACCGCCACCCGTGCCGGCAACCGCATGTTTGCTGATCAGCTTCTGATAGACCTCGCTTGCCGTGCGCGCACGGCCGGAAGCCTCGTAGAAAATCGACTTGTTCGCCTTCGCCGCCGCCGGGAAGAGCATGTCCGCGGGCATCGTCGGATCGTCCTCGGCGGTAGAGATCAGCTTCGACGCCCCGCCCGCGCCCAGGAAATGCGCGATATAGAGTTCGCCGCCCGAAGGCTCGCGTCCCAGACGCGACTGCAGAATGTTCGCGCTTTCCTGCGTATAGGCTCCGGCCATCAGCGCGGACACTTCAGGATCCTTGCGCAGGGAAAGAATTTCCGACCGGTCGGCAGCATTTGCCACGCAGTATTTGCCGTCCGCGCCCTGGGCGATCTTGGCGGCTTCATTACCCAGCCCCAGCTCGCCGCCGTAACTCTTGAGTGTCGAAAGCCAGCTCTGCTCAGTAAACTGAAATAGCCCCGTCGCGCTCGAAGTCCCTGATTTCGCGGAACAATCGAGGCTCGACTCGCGCATGGCCGTCTGCAGCAGATAATCGAAATCTGCGCCGGTTTTCCGGCTTGCCTGCTGCAGGGCGGCGGATATGTCGGGACGCGCGGTAAGCGCGGCTACGAGCGACATGGGACTTCCTTTCCAATTCCGAAAAGACAGGAGCAAGCCCCATGCCATTCCACATTGCGGAAAACGATGGTTTTTGAAAGCGGCCATACGGAGATCGGATAAGCTTCCCGCCAAGCACGGAGGAATCGTGCGGACATTCTGCAAGAGGGAGGAATTGGGGAATGGCCGAGACCGAAATCGTCGCCGAGATAGAAGAAGAGCTTCACCATCCCCATAAAGACCGGATCGGGCTGCCTTATCCCAACCAGCTTTACGCCTGGTACGTGGTCGGCGTGCTGGTGCTCGCCTATACCTTCTCCTTCATCGACCGGCAGATATTGAGCTTGCTGGTCGGCCCGATGAAGCGCGATCTGGCCATCTCCGACACCCAGATGAGCCTGTTGCAGGGCCTGGCCTTCGCAATTTTCTACACGCTGATGGGGCTCCCCATCGGCCGCATGGTCGACCGCAGCCACCGCGTCCGCATCATTTCCGCCGGTGTTTTCGTGTGGAGCCTGATGACCGCTTTCTGTGGCTTGGCAAAGGCTTACTGGCAACTCTTCATATTTCGCATGGGCGTTGGCGTGGGCGAAGCAGCGCTGACGCCGTCCGCCTATTCCATGATCGCCGACTATTTCCCGCCCAAACGGCTCGGCTTCGCGCTCGGCGTCTACGGCATGGGCGTCTATATCGGCGCAGGCCTGGCGCTCGTCATCGGCGCGGAGGTGATCGGCCTCGTCTCCAATGGCGGCAATCTGACCCTGCCCCTCGTCGGCGACGTCTTTGCCTGGCAGGTCGTCTTCCTCGTGGTGGGCCTGCCCGGCATCCTGATTGCGCTCTGGACGCTCAGTCTGAAAGAGCCGGTGCGGCGCGGCCATATGCGCAAGGAGATCGGCGCGGACGGCGTGGAAAAGCAGGTCGATGTGCCGCTCGGCGAGGTTCTGGGATACTTCAGGGACAACTGGAAGACCCTTCTCCCCCTCAGCCTGTGCTACGCGCTATGCGCCATGATGGCCTATGGCGTGGCCGCATGGATCCCCAGCTTCTTCGTTCGCACCTATGACTGGAGCTATGTCGACGCCGGGCGGTGGTATGGCTGGATCATCGTCATCTTCGGCACCTCCGGCGTCGTGGCGGGAGGCTGGCTCGCCGACAAGCTGACGGCAAAAGGCATTCGCAACGGCCGAATGCTGGTCTGCGCGGCCACCGGCCTTGCCGCCATGCCCTTCACGCTCGGATATCCGCTGATGAACGACCCCCATTGGGCGCTCGTTCTGCTCTGCCCCTCGACCTTCTTTGCTACCTTCTCCACCGGCGCGGGGCCCTCCGCCCTGCAGGAGCTGATGCCGAACCAGCTGCGCGGCTTCGCCTCGGCGGCCCTGATCTTCGTCGTGAACCTCATCGGCCTCGGTCTCGGCCCCACTTCCATCGCAGTGGTGACGGACTTCGTCTTCGGCGATGAGATGATGCTGCGCTATTCGCTGGTCTGGGCGCCCGCCGTCATCCTGACGCTTGCCACGGCGGCCGGCTTCCTCGCGCTGAAGCCTTATCTCAAGAGCCTCGACTATCTTGAGGCATGGAGTAAGGAACACGAGAAATAGATTCTGGTTTCAATGAGTTGGAGCGCGAAGCGGACTCGTTTTCTCAGCCTGCTTTGAGGCGTCCCCGGGCGCTGGCCTGCTCCAGCTTGAAGAGCAGAAGCTCCGGATCGAAGGGCCAGACGAGATAATCGTCCGCCCCGGCGGCCAGCGCCTCGCGCACATGGGCGGGCGAGGCATTGTCGGCAACGGCAAGCACCAGCGCATGGCGGCTCGCCGGCGACGAGCGCAGCTGACGGATCGCCGCCGCCTGCTCGTCCGGATCGTCGGCGACGAGATAAAGCCGGGCCTGCATGGAGGCGGGCACGAGCTCGATACGAAGCCGCGTCAGGATCGAGGCGATCCCCAGCTTGGTGGCTCCGGTCGGGCCTGTGATCTGGGCTGTAAGCATGGCGTAGGTCTATCCGGCTCATGCAGGACGACTCACCTGTCCCGCTTTCGAACAACCCTCGCCCGAAGAAATAAATCAAAGGTTAACCATGGGAGGCCGGATGCGAAAACGGCTCACCGCCGGGCCATCCGGCGGCTATTTGCCCAGCCTCTCCCTCAACCGCCCAAGCAGCGCCTCCGCCTCCTGCGCTTCATAGGGGTCCGCCTCGCCCATGCCCCAGACCGGGCCCGGCCAGGCGGCGTCCGCCGCAAAGCGGGCGATGATGTGGACGTGAAGCTGCGGCACCATATTGCCCAGCGCCGCCACATTCATCTTCTCCGCCGCCGTCTCCTCCCGGAGAATTTCGCTCACCCTTTCGATTTCCTCATAGAAAGTGTGCTTGTCCTCAGGCCGCACCTCGTCGAAGTCGCGGAGCCCTTCCCGCCGCGGCACGAGAATGAGCCACGGATAGCGCCGGTCCTTCATCAGCAGCACACGGCAAAGGTCGAGATCGACCACAGGCAGCGTGTCGGCGGCAAGGCGTTCGTGAAGGATGAAGGACATGATTGGCCTCAATAGCTCTTGGGGAGGTCCAGCACTCTCTCCGCGATATGGCTGAGGATCAACTCCCGGCTCACCGGAGCGATGCGGGCGATCATCACCTCGCGCATATAGCGCTCGACATGGAATTCCTTGGCATAGCCCATGCCCCCATGGGTCATGATGGCCGTCTCGCAGGCCTTGAAGCCCGCTTCCGCCGCCAGATATTTCCCCGCATTGGCCT
>CAYSVF010000188.1:0-5653 GCA_964434415.1 uncultured Parvibaculum sp. | reverse complement strand
TGCACCGGCACCTTCGCGCCCTCGACCGCCTCGGTCAGCGTCACGCGCAGCGACGCGCGGGATGCGGTATCCAGCGCATTGGCGGCCAGCAGGTCCGTGCAGGCGGCTTTCATCGCGGCGGGCGAAAGCGGCAGGGGAATGCGGAGTATCTCCGCCGCCGTGGCGAGCCGCGCGATATGCGCGTCGATCAGCACGGGGCGGCCCTCCAGCACTAGCAGCGTTTCGAACAGCCCGTCGCCCAGCAGGAAGCCGCGATCGTTGGGCGCGATATGCGCGCCGCCTGCGTCGACCAACGCGCCATTGAGCCAGAGTTTCATGCCGTGCTCTCCCGGGACGCGACGACATTGCGCGCAAGGCGGGTGGGGGACAGTCCGGCGATGTCGAGGAAGTTCGCCAGAAGGTCGTGTCCATGTTCGGTAAGGACCGATTCAGGATGAAACTGTACGCCGAAAACCGGCGCGGTTTCATGCGTGAGCGCCATGAGTTCGCCGTCGGCGGTATGGGCGGTGGGGCGCAATGGACCATTGTCGGGGAGTTCCGCCAGCAGCGAATGATAGCGCGCGGCGGTGAAGTCCTGCGGCAGGCCCTTGAAGAGCCCCGTGCCGTCATGATGGATGCGGGCGGGCTTGCCATGGACGGGCCTTACCGCGCGCGGCGCGCTGCCGCCAAAGGCGACGGCGATGGCCTGATGGCCGAGGCAGACGCCAAGCAGCGGAATGCCGGCCTCGCTGGCGGCGCGCACCAGCGGCACGGAGATACCGGCGCTTTCCGGGCCGCAGGGGCCGGGCGACAGGATGATGGCGTCGGGGCGGCGGGCGAGGGCGTCTTCCACGCCGATCGCGTCGTGGCGGACGACTTCGCGTTCGAGCCCGAGTTCGCCGACATAGCGGGCGAGGTTGTGGACGAAGCTGTCGTAATTGTCGATGAGGAGGATCATGCGGGCGCTTCCTCTTCGGCCAGCGCATCGACGGACAGCCCGAGCGCGCGCGCCATGGCGCGGGCCTTGTCCAGCGTTTCCAGATATTCCTCATGCGGATCGGAATCCGCGACGATGCCGCCGCCCGCCTGGAAGGTGATGCGGCCGTCTTTCGCCGTCATGGTGCGGATGGCGATGGAGCTGTCCATCGCGCCATCCGCGCCGAGCCAGCCTATGGCGCCGCAATAGGGGCCGCGCGTCGTCGGTTCCAGCTCGGCGATAATCTCCATCGCATGTACCTTCGGGGCGCCGGTAATGGAACCGCCAGGGAAGCAGGCCGCGAGAAGGTCCACCGCGCTCTCTCCCTCGCGTAGCTCTCCGTATACGGTGGAAACGAGATGGTGGACATTGGAAAAGCTTTCCAGCTCGCAGAGCTTTTCCACCACCACCGAATGATCCTTGCAGACGCGCGAAATGTCGTTGCGCAAGAGATCGACGATCATCACATTTTCCGCGCGGTCCTTTTCGGAGGCCAGAAGTTCGTCGGCAAGGCGGCGGTCTTCCTCCGGCGTATGCCCGCGCGGGCGCGTGCCCTTGATGGGCTGCGTTTCCACATGGGAGCCCTCCACGCGCAGGAAGCGCTCGGGCGAGGACGAGACGATCTCGCCTTCGCCGAAATTGAAAAAGCAGGCAAAGGGCGCGGGGCTTTCTTTCCGCAGGCGCAGATAGAGATCCCAGGACGTGTCGCCGCCGCCCAGCCGCGTCTCGAAACGCTGCGAGAGATTGGCCTGGAAAATATCGCCCGCATGGATGTAGTCGATCACGCGTTGTACGACCGTCTCATAGGCGGTGCGGGTGAAATTCGAGGCGAGCGGCAGGGAGGATGCCTCGCGCGGCGTTTGGGGTGGCGTGGCGGTCTCAACGCGTGCGCGCAGGGCGCGGGCGCGGTCCATGGCGCGTGAGGTGCGCTTTTCCGGATCGGGCTCGGGCAGGCCTGTCGTGACGAGGAGCAGGCGCTCACTGGTCATGTCGAAGGCGAGCACGCAGTCGTATAACCCGAGCGCGATATCGGGCAGCGCCTGATCGTCGGTGGCAAAGGGCGGTTCCTCGCCGGGCAGCTTCTCCAGCGTGCGGGCGAGCCCATAGCCGAAGAAGCCCGCCGCTCCGCCGGTAAAGGGAGGCAGATGCGGTGCGCCCTGCGTTTCGGGCAGGCTTGCGAGTTTTTCTTTCAGCGCGCCGAAGGCGTCGGTTTCCGGTGTGGCGCGCAGCAGAACGGTGTCGAAGGGGTCGAGCGCGATATAGCTCCAGCGGCCATGGCGGAGGGCATCCTTGCCGGGGGCGGCGCTGGCCGAATCCAGAAAAAGCGCGAAGGGCTCTGCCGCGAACGCGTGAAACAGTTCATGCGGCGCGCGCCAGGGCAACTCCTCGACAATCGGGACCATAAATTCCGCTTTTTAAAGGCTTTCGGGATGTCCCTGTTTTAGGGCCCGCGGCGGGAGGCGGCAAGCCCGCCCTCAGTCTCTCCTCAGTCTCTCCTCAGTCTCTCCTTAGTCTCTCCTTAGTCTCTCCTTAGTCTCTGGGCACCAGCCGCAGCGTTGCGCCGCTGCCGCGCAGGCCCGTCAGGAATTGCGTCACCAGGCCGGTGACGAGCGAGGCCTGCGAATAGGCGATGTCATGGCCGATATTCGGATAGGAATAGAGCGTTGCCTGCGGCATCAGCCTGACCAGTTCGGGCGCATGGGTAAAAGGCACGGTCTTGTCCGCCTCGCCCCAGATGATGAGGACGGGCCGCCCCGCCGTGCCGGCCTTCGCATAGAATTCGCCGGCGCCGGTCAGCGGATAGTGGCGGATGGTGGAAAGCAGTGCCTCGCCATAGCCGCGATAGGCAAGCTGCCGGCGGAAGGAGGCGATGAAATCGGATGGCTGCGGCGCGTTGGCCGCTTCGCGCTCGGCGGTTTTTGCAAACAGGCGCGGGCCGAACACGCGGACCAGCCAGTCGCCGATGACGGGCGCCCTCATGAGAGAGACGGTGCGGCTCGCCTTTGCGACACCCAGCCCGGCGGGGGCGATCAGGGCGAGCGAGGCCACGCGTTCGGGGTGTTGCGCGGCGAAGATCGTCGCCACCGCGCCGCCCATGGAATAGCCGACCAGATGCACCGGCTCTTTCAGGTCGAAGGCGTCGAGCAGGGCGTCGAGTTGGCGGTCCAGAAGCGCTGCGTCATATTCGCGGCGCGGACGCGCGGAAAAGCCTCGGCCGAAATGATCGTAGGTCAGGACGCGGAAACCGGCCTGTGTGAGCGGCTCGATATGGTCGCGCCAGACGAAGCTCGGCGTGGAAAATCCGTGGATCAGCACCACGACAGGCGCGTTGGCGCTGCTCGCACCTTGCGCGCGGTAATAGCTTGCATGGGCGATCCCGTCCGGCAGCCAGACGAAACGCTGCGCCTTTCCCTCCGCCAGAAGCTTGCGCCGCGCCGCATCGTCCAGCCTGCGGCGCATGAGATGAGCGCCCCAATAGGCGATGAGGGAAAGCAGGATCAGCGCGGCGGCGATGAAGGAGATTGCGGCGATCGGATTGTCCAGAAGCGGCATGTGTGCGTTTCCGTGAAGGGCGGCCCTGCGGGGCGGTCAGTCTATTCGTTTGCTGGCTGTGCACCAAGGCGGCGTATCCAATCGCCAAAAAATGCCCGGAATATGGCCGGCGGCCAAGTCTGCCGCTCCGTCAAAGGGGGCGAGGGTTGCGAGGGCGTTCAAATGAAGGCTTGATGCCATTCAAACAAGGCACACGCGCCGTCGCGACGATGCGCAAAAGGGAGAAAAATCATGGCAAACGCATTCAGGGAAAAACCGCTCGAAGGCAAGGTTGCTTTCATTGCAGGCGCATCGAGCGGCATCAATCTGGGCATCGCCCAGCATTTCGCCCGCAATGGCGCCAAGGTGGCGATCGTCAGCCGCAGCGAGGAAAAGATCGCGGCGGCGGCGAAGACCATCACCGATGAAGGATATGAAGCCATCGGCATGGCGGCGGATGTGCGCGATTTCGCCGCCGTGGACGAGGCGCTGAAGACGGCGCATGACAAGCTCGGCAAGATCGACATCGTGGTGTCGGGCGCGGCGGGCAATTTCGTGGCGCCCGCGCTCGGCATGTCGGCCAACGGGTTCCGTACCGTCGTCGATATCGATCTGATCGGCACCTTCCATGTGCTGCGCGCCTGTTTCCAGTATCTCAACCGTCCGGGTGCGTCTCTTATTTCGATCACCGCGCCGCAGGCCGTGAACCCGTCGCTTTACCAGGCGCATGTCTGCGCTGCCAAGGCGGGCATCAACATGCTGACGAAGTGCCTTGCGATGGAATGGGGCCCCGGCGGCGTGCGCGTGAATGCGATTTCGCCCGGTCCTATTGCCGACACGGAAGGGATGGCGCGTCTTGCGCCCACGCCGGAGGCCGAAGCGGGCGTGAAGGCGCGTCTGGCGCTGCGCGATTACGGCACCAAGACCGACATCGCCGATCTTGCGCTGTTCCTGTCTACCGACAATGCCAATTACATCACCGGCACGATCATGGATTGCGATGGCGGCACGGGGCTCGGCAATGCACAGGGCGATGCGCTGGGCGATTTCAAATGATCCGCTTCAAGTGATCTGCGAAACGGATGGCCAACGGTGAAGGAGGAGCATCATGGCCCGCAAGGCGTCGATAGAGGTGAGGGACTTCGAATGTCTGCTCTATGAGGTTGCCGACAATATCGCGACCGTCACCATCAACCGGCCGGAACGGCGCAATGCGCTGAACCGGCGGGCCTATGACGAGGTGGAGGCCGCCTTTCGCCATGCCTCGGCGGATATGGATGTGCGTTGCGTCGTCGTCACCGGCACGGATCCCGCTTTTTGTTCCGGCGAAGACGTGAAGGAGATGATGACGGGCGAGCAGCACGATGCGAGCGTCTCGCGCCTCACCTCCGTCCGGCCGGGGCCGACGCCCGCCGCCGTTGCCGCGCTCGAATGCGAGACGCCGGTCATCGCAGCGGTGAACGGCGCCGCCGTCGGCTGGGGCATGGAGCTTTCTCTCTTTGCCGATATGCGCATTGCGTCGGAAAAGGCGAAGTTCGGCGAGATCTTCATCAAGCGCGGGCTGGTCAGCGATGTGGGCGGGCTGTGGCGTCTGCCGCATATCGTCGGCGCGGCGAAGGCGGCCGAGTTGCTCTTTACCGGCGATGTGATCGACGGGAGGGAGGCGGAACGCATCGGCCTCGTCACCGAGGTCGTGCCGCATGAGGAGCTGATGACGCGGGCAAAGGCGCTGGCGGGCCGTATCGCCGCCAACCCGCCGCTGGCGCTTCGCTATATGAAGGAGGGGCTTCGCCGCACCACTTATGGCGAGCTTGAAGAAATCGGCGGCTGGGTCAGCGGCACCCTTGGCAAGCTCTTCCAGACGGAAGATCATCGCGAAGGTGTAAAAAGCTTTCTCGAAAAGCGCGATCCCGTCTTCAAGGGGCGGTGAGAGCGCGTGCCGGGAAAGGGCTGACAGGCGGAGATCGCATGGCGCTTTTTTTCGATCAGGAATGGTTCGAGGCCCGTCTCGCAGAGGCGGGCCTCAACCGCGACACGGTGGCCGCCGCACTGGGCCTTTCGGCCGAGCAGGTCGAGGAGATATGGAAGGATCAGCGCGAGCTGACGGTGGAAGAAGTCACCGTGCTGGCCGCGCTGCTGGGCCAGCCGATCGAGGATGTGGTGAAC
>CAYSVF010000187.1:0-5678 GCA_964434415.1 uncultured Parvibaculum sp. | reverse complement strand
ACCCGATGCTGGCCACCGGCAACACCGAGGTCGCGGCAGTCGAGAGGTTTAAGGGGGCGGGGGCGCGATCGATACGATTCGTCTGCCTCCTGGCCGCGCCCGAAGGAGCGGCAAAGTTCAGGGACCATCACCCCGACGTCCATGTCTGGACAGCCGCCCTGGACGATCGTCTGAACGATCACGGCTACATCCTGCCCGGCCTCGGCGACGCTGGGGACCGCATGTACGGCACCAGATAGGCGCGGAATCGGGCGCCTGAGCACGAACTTGCCGCGATCCTGGGCGGTTGCCGAAAGAACCGCCTCCTGAAATCGATTGCCGTTGTCCGCTGCGATGCCCGCCGCGGTCCTTTGGGCCGTCTTGATTCATCTCAAGCCATTGCGCTCTGAAATCGCGTTCAATTACTGTGAAATCAGATTTGAACGGGAGGTTATGCAATGCGCGTTTCGAGACTTCTGGCTGTGGCGGTGTTTTCCTTCGCTCTGGGCGGCGCCACGCTGGCGCAGGCCGAGCCGACGAATGTCACCGTCCGCGTTCTCAGCAAGGACGCGAAATTCATCGGCACCAGCATGGGCGGCATGCGCGTGACGCTCAGCGACGCCGAAACGGGCGAGGTGCTGGCGCAGGGCCTCACCGAAGGCGGCACCGGCAACACGAAACTTCTGATGCATGAAAGCGGCGGTCGCCGCGCGCCGATGGCCGACGACGGCGCGGCGAAATTCGCCGCCACGCTCGATCTCGACACGCCGCGCCTCATCCGCGCGACCGCCTATGGCCCGCTCGGCCATCCCGCCTCCGCGCACAGCGCCAGCGCCACGCAATGGGTCGTGCCGGGCCGCGATCTCACCGGCGGCGACGGCTGGGTGCTGGAACTCCCCGGTTTCGTGGTGGAGCTTCAGTCGCCGGAGACACCCGTCGTCGCTTCATCGTCAGACAAATCTATCGCCCTCAAGGCGAAGGTCACGATGATGTGCGGCTGTCCCATCACCCCCGGCGGCCTCTGGGAGGCGGATGGTTATGAGGTGACCGGCCTTCTCTACAAGGACGGCAAGAAGGTGGACAGTGCCGCGCTCTCCTATGCGGGAGAGACCAGCCTGTTCGCGGGCGACATGGCGACGCCCAGGCCCGGCCGCTACGAACTCATCGTCTATGCCTACGACCCGGCCAACGGCAATACGGGCGTGGCCAGAACGGCACTGGTCGTCGGCGAATGAGCAGTTGTACGAAGCAAGAATCCGCGCCTTCGTCTATCGGCTGGGGCGAAAGAGGGCATCAGCGCTGCCACGCCTCGAATTCGCCCGTGAAGCTGCCATGACCGAGCGCCGGGGGATCGAAATGGAAGCAGGCCCCCATGGCGCCCGTTTTCTCGAACTCCATGAAAAACCGGTTCATGAGCCAGTCGATCCCCATTAGACGGTAATAGGGCTTGAGAAGGAGAAACTGCATGGACCGATCTATCAGGTCCCGATTGAGCAGGTATGCGCAGGCCGTATTCGTGACCATCTTCTCATAGCGAACAAGACCGTTTTGCCGTTCCTGCTCGAGGTGGCCGATCTGAAGAATGGAGACGGGGAGTCCGCCGGCAAGATCGACATAAACGGGACGTTCATCGCTTTCCTTCGAAGCCGTATCCAACGCCGCAGCGACTTTTTCGATACTCTCTTCGCCGAAAACCGCATCGTCCTCGAAAACAAAGATGAACTCGCATCCGCTCTCCATGCAGGCATTCCATGCCCGCATGTGTTTGCTTGTGACGAATACCTCTATGGCTCCTGCGTGGCATCGGCGTCTTCCATCCTCGGAATCCGGCACGTATTTGAGGGCGATTTTTTTCAGGTTCCGCAAAGTTTTGAGCAGCCGCTTTGGCGGTTGTCGCCGATACCGAAGCCAGCGGCTATCCAGCACCTCGTAAAGCGTATCCCGCAAAAAGGCGGTTATTCTGGAATGAGGTTTCAGTTCCGGCTGGTAGCAGAATTCACGGTATTCAACGTCAAAGGTATTTTTCAGGCGCTTTACCAGGCTCTCGATATCTGGATGAATTCGCGCGTTTCGTTCCTCATTGTTGTTGTGGATCAGAGCAATGAGTACTTTTTGCATTGGAGCCCCCAGCTCGCGATTTCAATCAGCCATTTGCCTAGGCTTTGGGCGTCAGGGGCGCATCATATAGGAGCAGGCATCGCTTTGGTATGCGGAGGGCCGTGCGGTGACCGGCCTTCTCTGCAAGGACGGCAAGAAGGCAGACACCGCCGCGCTCTCCTATGCGGGCGAGACCGGCCTGTTCGCGGGCTCCCGGCCGAATGCCTGCGCCGCTCCACATTCCCTTACGAAATAGGGGTGGCCCCAGGCGCTCCGCATCTCGATAATGCCCGCCATTGCATTTCGAGAGGGGAGACAAGATTCATGAGCATCCAGCGCCCGTTGATCGAGTGGCTGCTTCGCTGGCAGGTGAAGGGGAAATTCAAAAAGAACCCGGACGTCCAGCTTCTGCGCCCGATCATGAAGCAGATGGAACCGCGCGTCTCCAAGCTGCCGAAGGACATCTCGGCCGAACCGCTCTCGCTGGGCGGGGTGCCTGCCGAAAAGCTCACCGCGGAGGAGCCGCGTCAGGAGGCGGCCTTTCTCTACATCCATGGCGGCGGCTTTGTCGGCGGTTCGCCGCTCACCCATCGCCCGCTCACCTGGCGGCTCGCCAGGGATATCGGCATCCCCGTCTATGCAATCGATTACCGCCTCGCGCCGGAGCATAAATATCCCGCCGGGCTCGACGATTGCGTGGCGGCCTATAAGGGCCTTCTCGATATGGGCATCGCGCCGTCCGCCATTCTGGTCGGCGGCGACAGCGCAGGCGGCAATCTCACCCTGACGCTGGCATTGCGCCTCAAGGCGGAGGGGCTGCCGCAGCCCGCCGGCCTTGTCTGCCTTTCCCCCGCGACGGACATGACCGGCAGCGGCGCGTCGCGGCATGAAAATGCCGACTCCGACGCGCTGTTCGTGGCCGAGATGATGGACAGTCTGGAGGCGGCCTATTGCCCGGGCGGCGATGAAAAGGATCCCTTCCTCTCGCCGCTCTTCGGCGATCTGGCGGGTCTCGCGCCGACCTTCATCCAGGTCGGCGAGAAGGAGATGCTGCGCGACGACAGCACCCTGATGGCTGATGCGCTGCAAAAGGCGGGCGTGGAAACCACGATCGAGGTCTGGCCCAAGGTCTGGCATGTCTGGCAGCTCAATGCCGATATGCTGCCCGAAGCCCGCGAGGCGATTGCCCGTATCGTGGCTTTCGCGCGGCGGCGGCTCGGCTGATCGGGCAGGGCAGGTCCGGCCCCGCGCGATTCTTCTGACTCACACGAAATCGGCTCTTTCGGGACCGCTCGGCCCGTGCCGGACGGCCCGATTGTGTGACTCAGCGATAAATATTCTGGCGGATCCGTCGGTCAAGTAGCGCAAAACGCATTTTGCGCCACGGTATTTGGAGACGTTCCTTTTATTTCATCAATACAATTCATATGAAATGAAGAAAAAGTACCCTTTGAGTCTTGTTTGAAGTCCAGATTCCAAATGACTGTTCGCTCAATAGCAAAAGCCGCTTCTCTGCGCGGTTAAGCGCGGCCCTTTAATAAAAAACCAATCACTCATGCTAATTCTGTGCCCGGGGTCTGTTAGTAACGTTTAACAGGTTGGCTAGGGTGTCATTCGAAATTCTGAAAGATCTGCTGGCGACGGCGGAGCATGCGACGTTGGTGCTGACGTCGGATGAAAAGATTGCTGCATTCAACGAGCGCGCGCGAAGCCTGATCGCGCCAGAGTTGCAAACACTGGAAGGCCGCACGCTGCCGGATATTTGCACCGGCCGCCTTCTCCGTTTCTACAATCTCGTTTCTTCCGCCATGCAGAGCGGGGATGCGGTGACCAATTCCGATCTCGCCATGGGCGATGCGGCCTGCTCGATGGATGTGCGGCGTGGCGACGGCTTCTGGGTCGTGCGGATCCGCGACGTGACGGAGCAGCTCGCCAATCTCTACAAGCTGCGCCAGGCGGAAGCCGAAAAGGAAGAAATGCGGCAGCTCTTGATGACGGCGCTCAACGGTATTTCCGTCGGCATCGTGGTCGCCGATGCGCAGGGCGGGATCATCTACGTCAACCGTTTTGCCCGGAAATTCATCGGCGATCTGATGGAGCGCTCGCCGCTGGAAGAGCGTGCGAGCAAAATGGGCCTTTACGAGTCGGATGGCGTCACGCTTCGCGCGCCGCACCGGCAGGGCATCCAGCGCGCCCTGAAGGGCGAGACCGTCATGGGCGAGCGGCTGGTGCTTCGCAACGAGCTGACGGAGCGGGCGTTGAACATTCATTCCAACGCGGCGCCGTTCTACGATCGTGAAGGCAATATCGCCGGCGCGGTCGGGTGGATTTATCTGCTGGATCAGCTGGCCGACGATGCGGAGCCCGTGCGTCCCGAGGAGAGCGCGGAAATCATCGATCTGATGTTCCGCAACGAGCCTGATTGATCCGGCCCGTGCCGCATGTCCGCGTCGGTTATGCTCTACCAGTGGCCGGTGTTTTCCATCGAGGCCCAGGGCTCCTGCGGCGGTAGCGGCGTGCCTTCCTGCAGCAGTTCGATGGAGACATTGTCGGGCGAGCGCACGAAGGCCATGCGGCCGTCGCGGGGCGGGCGGTTGATGGTGACGCCCGCATCCATCAGCTTCTGGCAGGTTTCGTAGATGTTCTCGACCTGATAGGCGAGATGGCCGAAATTGCGGCCCTCGCCCAGCTCTTCCGGATCCCAGTTCCAGGTGAGTTCCACCTGCGCTTCCTTCTGGCCCGGCGCGGCGAGGAACACCAGCGAGAAGCGGCCTTCTTCGATGTCGAACCGGCCGATATTCTCCAGCCCCAGCTTGTTGACATAGAAATCGAGCGAGGCGTCGAGGTCGCTGACGCGCACCATGGTGTGGAGGTATTTCACTTTGTGTCTCCGGATTGCGGGCGTTTCTCTCCGCCGTCATGCCCGGCTTCATGCGGGGTATCCACGTCTTGCGTCACGGGAAGACGTGGATGGCCCGGACGAGCCGGGCCATGACGATGAGGCAAAGAACGCCCTGCATTGAAATTCCAAACTTAAGCCCGCATGATTCACGTCGACACGGGAAAGTCAAAGGAAGCGTCCATGAACGAGCTGAAGCGCGCCATCGAGGAGGCGCACCGTATTGTCGCCTTCACCGGGGCGGGCATCAGCACGGAATCGGGAATTCCCGATTTCCGCTCGCCCGGCGGCATCTGGACGAAGATGGCGCCGATCTATTTCGACGATTTCATCTCGTCCGACGAGATGCGGCGCGAGGCCTGGCGGCGGAAATTCGCTATAGATGAGAGCTTTGCCAGGGCCACGCCCAACAAGGGCCATATGGCGCTCGCCAAGCTGGTGGACGAGGGCCGCATCAGCCACATCATCACGCAGAATATCGACAATCTGCATCAGGACAGCGGCGTGCCCGACGAAAAGGTGATCGAGCTGCACGGAAATACGACCTATGCCAAATGCCTCGATTGCAGCACGCGCTACGAGCTGGAACCGTTGAAGGCGGCCTTCGAGGAGACGGGCGAGGCGCCGCTTTGCGCCTCTTGCGGCGGCTATGTGAAGACGGCCACCATTTCATTCGGGCAGGCCATGCCGGAGGCGGAGATGG
>CAYSVF010000186.1:0-5679 GCA_964434415.1 uncultured Parvibaculum sp. | reverse complement strand
CTCACGGAAAGTTACAGGGCCGCCTCCGGTGAATTCAATGTGCAGTTGACGCCACAGGCGGACGGTCAGCCGGTGCCGGATATTTCCGGATTGAGGAAGCCTGTCGATACGGCGCAGAAAATCGCCGATGACGCGATGGATCAACTCGACAAGTACAGCCGCTATCTGGGGCGGAACCCCGAGGGCCGCGGCAGCCTGGAGGCGCAGGCTCTTTTGCCGCCCGAGCTATGGCCGCATTTCCCCTCGGCGGAACGCGAAGCACTCAAATCTTGGGCCGGGGAACGGGTGGATGAAGGCGGGATTGTGCGCGTTACCGATCTCATCGCGCGGCTGGATGGAGAGATACCTGAAAAGATCGGCAAACGTCAGTTGACCGGCGTGGCCGATGCCTTGGCCCGGATCGGATATGGTATGGCGCCTGATCCCCGTTTTGCTCTCAGGGCCCCCAAGAAAGACGAGCCGGTGGTGCTATTTGAGCTCGGCGAGTCGATCGACCGCTTGGAGGATGTTTCGCCGGACTATCGCGCCGCACTTATTGAGCTGGCGCTCGGCACCTTCATTGCGCATGCGGACGGCCAGGTTGCCGAGGGCGAACGTCAGGCGCTGCAAGCGCGCATCGACGGAATCGACGGGATGACGGCGCTGGAGCGGAAGCGACTGCGCGCCAATCTGGACTGGCTCATGGCCGTGCCGCCGGATATGGCCTTTTTGCGCCGCAAGCTCAAAGACACCGATGCGGAACAAAAGACGGTGCTGCGCGCTGCTGTGATTTCGATCGCCCATGCGGACAGCGTAATTCAATCAGAAGAGGTCGCGGGCATCGAGAAAATCTACAAGGCCCTCGGTCTCGATCCGAATGCGGCTTATAGCGATCTTCATGCGGCAGGCTTTGAGGATGGGCCCGTTCGCGTGAAGGCGGGGGAAGCCGCCGCGCCCGGCGAAGCAATCCCCGAAGAGGCGACCGCCGGTAAGAGCGCCCTCGATGCCGAGCGCATTGCCGCCATCCGAACGGATACGGCACGCGTGTCGTCCGTATTGGGTGACATATTTTCAGCGGATGAAAAGGAAGACGAGGATGCATCGGCTGAGACTGCGGGCGACGCCTTTCTTGCGGGGTTGGACACCAAGCACGGGGCCCTGCTGCGCGCCCTCGTGACGGCGGAGCACTGGTCAGAAAAAGAATTTGCCGATATGGCCGCCAAGCAAGGCCTCATGGCGTCCGGGGCGCTGGAAACGCTCAATGAATGGGCCTTCGAGAAATACGACGAGGCCGTACTGGAAGAATATGATGGCTATGACGTCGAACCGGACATTGCGGCCGCTGTGAGAGCTGAGTTTGAAAAGGAGGCGCATTGATGTCGAAGATAAAGCCGCGCGAGCGAGATGCGATTGTCCAGGCATTGCGAGCCGGCGTCGTGCCAAAGCTTGGCCTGCGCCACATCCAGGTCGGTCGGGCCCGGGAAATCGAGGAACTCGTCAAGGATATGGATCGTATCGCCGACGGGGGGGCCGCCATTCGTTTCGTCATCGGCGAATATGGGTCCGGCAAGACCTTCTTCATGAACCTGATCCGATTGGTGGCCCTGGAAAAGGGACTGGTCACCATGTTCGCGGATCTGGCACCCGATCGGCGCCTCCACGCAACCGGCGGGCAGGCGCGGGGGCTCTATGCCGAAATGGCACGAAACCTGTCGACGCGGACGAAACCCGACGGGAGCGCATTGGCAAGTGTGGTGGAGCGGTTCGTCTCCCAGGCGCATCAGGCCGCGGACACGCGGGATGTGCCGACCGCGCATGTAATCCGGGAGCGTCTGGCGCATTTTGAAGAATTGACCGGCGGGTTTGATTTCGCAGCCGTCATTCGACGCTATTGGGAGGGGTATGAGGCCGACGACCTCGAATTGCAGTCGGCGGCGCTTCGCTGGCTGCGCGGCGAATTTGCGACCCGGACAGATGCCCGCAAGGCGCTCGGAGTCCGAACGATCATCGATGACGCCAGTGTCTACGATCACCTGAAGCTGATGTCCGCCTTCGTCAAGGAGGCGGGATACAAGGGACTGCTGGTGGGGCTCGATGAGATGGTGAATCTCTTCAAGCTCACCTCCGCTCAGGCCCGCAATGCCAATTATGAACAGATCCTTCGAATCCTGAACGACGTGCTGCAAGGCAGCGCCGACCATCTGGGATTTCTCATGGGCGGAACGCCCGAGTTCCTGATGCACACGCGTCGGGGCTTGTACAGCTATGAGGCGCTGCAATCGCGACTGGCGGAAAACACCTTTGCCAAGGACAGGCTCGTAGATCTTTCTGGCCCGATCATCCGCCTGTCCAACCTGACCCCTGAAGATCTGTTTGTGCTGCTCGCCAATATTCGCCACGTCATGCAGGACGAGGAAAACGCCCTCCCCGATGTCGCGCTCGAAGCGTTCATGTCTCATTGCGCCAACCGCATCGGGGAGGCCTATTTCCGAACGCCGCGCAATACCGTCACGGCGTTCGTGAACCTGCTGGCCGTTCTGAAACAGAATCCCGACATCGAATGGTCGGACCTAATCGAGCGGACCGAAATCTCGCATGACAGCGGGGACGATCTGAGCGATGTCGACGACCTGGACGGCGCACGTCCGTCGGATGACGATCTGACGACGTTCCGGTTGTGACCAGTGCTTTCGACAAGCTGGCGACGCCCATCCAGAAATGGATCCGCTTACAGGGGTGGCGCGAGCTCCGTGATATCCAGGCCCGGGCAATTCATCTTGCCAGAGACGACGCGCGCGATTTTATCGTTGCGGCCTCGACCGCCGGAGGAAAAACCGAAGCGGCATTTCTACCGCTGTTGTCGGACGTGCTGGACAACCCGAGCGAGGAGAGCGGCTTTGACTTGCTCTATATAGGACCGTTGAAGGCGCTCATTACGGATCAGGCCGACCGCCTGAAGGACATATGTCGGGAGACCGAACTGCCCGTCGTGCCGTGGCACGGGGACATTGGCGCCTCTGTCAAATCCCGCGCGCTGAAGCGACCCGGTGGTGTACTACTGATCACACCGGAATCGCTCGAGGCGCTGTTCATTCGTCGCGGTCTCGAAATTCCGCGGCTGTTTCGCGCCACACGGGCCGTGATTATCGACGAATTGCACAGCGTTCTCGATACCGAGCGCGGCATACAGGTCCGCTCGTTGCTATCCCGGCTGGAAAAGGCCGTTGGGCATAGGATAAGACGCATTGGTCTGTCGGCCACGTTGGGCGATATGGGGCTTGCACGCGCTTATCTTCGACCCGATGCGCCCGAAAAGGTCGACATGGTCGAGGCGCAGGGCGGGGCGGCCGAATTACGCCTTCAGTTGCGCGGCTATGTAACCGGCGAAGAAGATGAGGATGACGCCGCGGCAAAAAGCGCCGTCGCGCAGCATATTTTTGAGCATCTGCGCGGGCAGGACAATCTTGTGTTTGCCGGTTCCCGCCAGTCTGTCGAGTTCTATTCGGACCGCTTGAGGCGACTTTGCGAGGAGGCCAGTCTACCGCAGGAATTCTATCCTCATCATGCAAATCTGTCGCGCGAGCATCGAGAGTTCGTGGAGCGTCGCCTTAAAGATGCGCGAACGCCTACAACGGCCGTTTGCACCTCGACGCTGGAGCTCGGGATAGACATCGGGGACGTTGCGTGCATCGCACAGATAGGTGCGCCCTTCAGCGTGGCCTCGCTGCGACAACGGTTGGGACGATCCGGACGAAGGGAAGGCCAACCCGCCATTTTGCGGCAGTATGCGGTGGAAGCGTCTCTTGAAGCGGATAGCAACGTCGTAGACCAGTTGCGTCTGGGCCTTGTCAGGGCGGTGGCGATGATCGAGTTGCTGCTCGAAGGATGGTGCGAGCCGCCGCAGCGGGAAGCGTTACATCTATCGACCCTAGTTCATCAGATTCTCTCCGTCATTGCCCAACATGGCGGTGTTCACGCCCGCGAGCTTTACCAGAATTTGTGCGTCGACGGCCCCTTCAAACAAGTATCCACGCCTCTGTTTGCAGAGATATTGCAGGCCATGGGACGGTCCGACGCGGCACTGCTCGAGCAGGCGAGGGATGGTTTGTTGCTCTTGGGACAAGGCGGAGAGCGGTTGGTCGAGCATTATAGTTTTTATGCCGTCTTCAAGACCCCTGAAGAATACCGCGTCGTGGCGGAGGGACGCCCCCTCGGAACCTTGTCCGTCGACAATATGATCGCGCCGGGCATGATGCTGATATTTTCAGGACGCCGATGGCGAGTGGAGGAAGTGCATGACCGGGAGCGCACGATACTAGTTAAACCCGCCAAGGCCGGTGTACCGCCCGTCTTTGGCGGCGACCCCGGGCTCATTCATGACCGCGTCATAGAACGGATGTTCGTTGTGCTCGAGGGAAACACACAACCGGTATACATGGATGCGACGGCGCGAGCCCTGCTGGACGAGGCGCGCGGGACCTATGAGACGATGGCGTTTAGGTCCGGGCGGATGCTGGAACTGGGTGAGGGGGAGTTTGTTCTGGCCACGCGCTGCGGATCTGTAAAGACCATGACGCTTGCGCTTGCGCTCCGCGGCTATGGGTTCACCGTACACATTCATGACGGTTTTCTCGAGGTAATGAGCGGCGAAAGTCAGGGCACTCTTCAGGAGGTGCTCGAAGGGCTTGCAGCCGGGGAGGAGGTCGATCTGTTTGCAGGCGAACCGAGCCTTATGTTTGAAAAATTCCACCCCTATCTGACCGACGATCTTTTGAAGCAGGACGCACTCTCCTCGCGGCTTGAGACGGAATCGCTAGCCGCTTTGTGTGCCGAGACGCTGTCAGTCAAAAAGTGAGGCGCTTAGAAGTGAGCGACTGCTTCCCGGTGTTCCCATAACAGATGCTATCGGCAGGTTTAGTGGCCGGCATATTTTTGTCGAGCTTTCGCGGTGTGGGGGCGGTCTGAATTTCCCGGAGTGTCTCATTGATCCGCCAGGCCAGATAAGCCTGGCGGATCAAATTCGCTCACCACTACTCGATGCCAGCTGCTTTCAGCATTTCCGGAAAGCTTGTCCACTGCCGCTCCATCTGGGCGAACATGTGGTCGAGGGCAAAATTGCGGGGCGCGCTCGCAAGATAGAAGCGTTCATAGAGTTCCACGCGGCCGCCGAGGGCGGACCCGGCGAAATCCCACAATCTTGGAGGCGTTCGCGTACCTCAGGCCGCCTGGTAGTTCTCTCAGTTCCATCTTTGCCAGTCCGGAATGCGCAGCCTCAATCCATTCAGAGCGGGGGACAGGTATATCTGGCAACACAATCTGCTTCCCGGTCGCGCATTTGGCGCAAAATCGAGAATGTCTTCTTCGATACCCGACGCAGGACCAACCAGCTCAAGCCATTCAGTATCAACATATACGTGGCAGGTTGAGCAGGCGCAGTTCCCTCGGCAATTCGCCTCTATACCTTCAATATCGTTCGACACCGCCGCATCCATCACATTCGTGCCCGGGGGAACTTGCAGTGACTTTTCCGTTCCGTCGGGAAAAATGAATGTCACTGTTGTCATGGTGCTTGTCCGCTTTGATACATGCGAGGGAAATGCCTGCGACGGTCTTGCAGGTGGAGTGGTTTGCTTTACAGGTGGAGCTCTTCGTCCGGGTCGATCAAAGGGTCGGGTCCGCAGGCGGCCGCAAGGCGTTCGT
>CAYSVF010000185.1:0-5706 GCA_964434415.1 uncultured Parvibaculum sp. | reverse complement strand
TCGACCGCAAAGCCTACATGGAAAAGAAATTCGGGCCCGACCGCGCCCGAAATCTCGGCAACGCCATTCGTGAAGCCGGCGAGGCAGCGGGTATCACTTTCAACTTCGACAGGATCGAACGCTCGCCGAACACGCTGGACTGTCATCGTCTGATCCGCTGGGCCGGAACGGCCGGCGTGCAGGGCCGGATGGTCGACACCCTTTTCCGCCGCTATTTCGTCGACGGCGAGGATGTCGGACGGCATGACGTGCTGGTGGACGCCGCCGACGAGGTGGGTATGGACACTGCAATCGTCGGCGATCTTCTCTCTCGCGATGCGGATAAGGAGCTAGTCCGCCGCGAGGATGCGCTGGCGCGCGAAATGGGCATTCAGGGAGTGCCGACCTTCGTCATCAACTCCCAATGGATCATGGTCGGCGCGCAGGAGCCTGAAACGCTGATACGCATGTTCGACAAGCTGATCGCCAAGGAGAAGGCGGAAGCGGAAGAACAGGCGGACGCCTGACGCCTCAGGCGGCCGCCACGCCCTCTTCCGCCATCTCGGCCAGGTTCTTCATGAGCCGGAAAGTACCCTGAAGGCGCTCTTCCGGTGTTTCCCAGTCGCGCTTGAAAACGAGCTTGTGGTCGGGCCGCAGTTTGGCCTTGCCGCGTTCGTCATTGATCAGTTCCACCAGCGCGCCCGGATTGGGGAACGTGTTCTCGCGGAAGGTCAGCACCACGCCCTTCGGTCCGGCGTCGATCTTCTCCGCGTTGGCGCTACGGCAGAAGCCCTTGATCTCGATGATCTTGAGCAGGAATTCCACTTCCTTGGGCAACGGGCCGAAACGGTCGATAAGCTCCGCTCCCAGGCTGTCCACCTCCGCGCGGCTCTCGACATCGGAAAGGCGTCGATAGAGCGCCATGCGCGCATTTAGGTCGGGCACATAGTGTTCCGGAATGAGGACGGGCGTGCCGAGATTGATCTGCGGAGACCACTGACCTTCCTCGTCCTCTTCCGTGCCGCCACCGCGCATGGAGGCCACCGCCTCTTCCAGCATCTCCTGGTAGAGCTCGTAGCCGACTTCCTTGATGTGCCCGGACTGTTCGTCGCCAAGCAGATTGCCGGCGCCGCGAATGTCGAGATCGTGGCTCGCCAGCGTGAAGCCCGCCCCGAGGGAGTCGAGCGATTGCAGCACACGCAGGCGTTTTTCCGCCGTCGCCGTCAGCGTCCGGTTGGGCGGCACGGTGATATAGGCATAGGCGCGCGCCTTGGACCGGCCGACGCGGCCGCGGAGCTGGTAAAGCTGTGCCAGACCGAACATATCCCCGCGATGAACGACCAGCGTATTGGCGGTTGGAATGTCGAGGCCGGATTCCACAATCGTCGTGGCCAGCAGAATGTCGTATTTGCCGTCATAGAAGGCCGACATACGGTCTTCGATTTCGCCGGGCGCCATCTGGCCATGCGCGGAGATGTATTTCACCTCCGGTACATACTCCCGAAGAAATTCTTCAGCTTCCGCGAGGTCGGATATGCGAGGCACGACATAGAAGCTCTGGCCGCCGCGATGATGTTCGCGCAGCAGCGCCTCCCGGATCACGACCGGATCGAACGGTGTCACATAGGTCCGCACGGCAAGCCGGTCCACGGGTGGCGTTGCGATGATGGAGAGTTCCCGCACCCCCGACAGCGCCAGTTGAAGCGTACGCGGGATCGGCGTCGCCGTCAGCGTCAGCACGTGCACTTCCGCGCGCAGCTTCTTCAGGCGTTCCTTGTGACCGACGCCGAAATGCTGTTCCTCGTCTACGATCACCAGACCCAGATTGCGGAACTTGACCTGCTTGCCCAGAAGCGCATGCGTGCCCACGACGATATCGATATCGCCATTGGCAAGCCCTTCTTTCGTTTCGGAAAGTTCCTTCTGGGAAACAAGACGCGACATCTGCCGGACATTCAGCGGCAGGCCATGGAAACGCTCCATGAACGTCTTGAAGTGCTGACGTGCGAGCAATGTCGTCGGCACAACGACGGCCACCTGATAACCCGCCATGGCCGCGACAAAGGCGGTGCGCAACGCGACTTCCGTTTTCCCGAAGCCGACATCGCCGCAAATGAGCCGGTCCATCGGCCGCCCCTTTGCAAGGTCCTCTAGAACGGCCTCGATGGCCTGCTCCTGATCGTCCGTCTCGGTAAAGGGAAAGCGTGCGCAGAATTCATCATAGGCGCCGGGGGCCGGTTCCATCACCGCCGCCTTCTTGAGTTCGCGCGCCGCGGCGATCTTGATGAGTTCGCCCGCCATTTCGCGAATGCGTTCGCGCAATTTCGCCTTGCGCGACTGCCAGCCCGTTCCACCCAGCCGGTCGAGCTGGGTGGTGGTGTCGTCGCTGCCATAGCGTGACAAAAGCTCGATGTTCTCGACCGGAAGATAGAGCTTGTCGCCGCCATGATAGACGAGCAGCAGGCAATCATGCGGCGCGCCCATCACTTCCACGGTCTGCAGGCGCTCGAAGCGGCCGATGCCGTGATCGACATGCACGACAAGATCGCCGGGCGCGAGACTGGACGCCTCCGTCAGGAAGTTTTCGGCTCGCCGTTTCTTGCGATGGCGCACCAGCCGGTCGCCCAGCACGTCCTGCTCGGAAATGACGGCAAGGTCGTCGGTCTCGAAACCCGCTTCCAGACCGAGAACAATTAGCGAAACCGTCGCCTTGTTAACACTGTGAACATCGGCCCAGCTATCGGCGGGGAGAACATTCCGGATACCGTGGTCGCCGAGAACATTCTCCAGCCTGTCGCGCGACCCCTCGCTCCAGCTCGCAATGGCGATCCGCTTGCCCGCTTTCCGCAATCCCTGAATATGCCCGCCCAGCACCTCGAAAATATTCACGCCGTCCTGCGCGCGCTCCGGTGCGAAACTGCGGCCTTGCCGGGCACCGAGATTGAGCGCCGCAATGCCCTCATGCTCGGGAACGCTGAAGGGTGAAAACACGCGAGTGCGACGCTCTTCGAGAATGCCGTTCCACTCATCCCCGGTCAGATAAAGCGCTTCCGGCGCCAACGGTTTGTAACTGGGGACATCGATGGTCTTCACCTGACGGGCGGAGATGCGCGCGTCGTAGTAATCCTGGATAAGCTCCAGTCGAGACGTCCGGGCTTCATCGGCCAGCGCATCGAGCGTCACCAGCGCATCGGGGATAAAATCGAAAAGCGTCTCGAGCTTTTCATGGAACAGCGGCAGCCAGTGCTCCATCCCCTGATACTTGCGCCCTTCGCTGACGGCCTCATAAAGGGGGTCCCCATCGGTCGCCGAACCGAATGTTTTCACATAGGCGGCACGGAAACGGCGGATCACTTCTTTCTCAAGCTGAATCTCGCCCGCGGGCACCAATTCTATAGCTGTACCTTGCCCGGTTGTGCGCTGGCTCTCGGGGTCGAAGGTCCGGATGGCATCCAGCGTGTCGCCGAACATATCCAGCCGGACCGGCGCCTCGAACCCCGGCGGAAAGACATCGAGAATGCCGCCGCGCACCGCGAATTCCCCGCTTTCGCGGACCGTTCCGGTACGAATATAGCCATTGTCGGACAGATATCCCGCCAGCGCATCCATATCGATGCGGTTGCCGACATGCGCCGACCAGGCCGTTCCCTGCACATTATCGCGAGCGGGCACACGCTGGAGAGCGGCATTGACGGTTGCCAGCACCACGACCGGGCGCCCGTCCGCCTTGCCGGAGGCAAGACGCGACAGCGTCGCCATCCGGCGGCTCACAATGTCGGGATGCGGCGAAACGCGGTCATAGGGAAGGCAATCCCAGGCCGGAAACTGCTCGACATCGATATCCGGCGCGAAATAGCTCAGCGCCTCCGCCATGGCCGACAGCCGCGCATCGTCGCGCGCTATGTGCAGGATGGGTCCCTCACCCGCCGCGGCACGCGCTCGCGCCAGGTCGACCAGCACCAGCGCATCAAAGCCCTCCGGGACCTCACCAAGCGTCAGCCGGCCCGGGGCGGTTCGAATTTTGTCCAGTTCCTGCAAAATCGGCTCTCGGATAGCGAATATGGCGGGATCAGCGCCACATCTTCTCTTCCATGTGCTTCAGGGAGCGAATGCGAGCGAAGAGCGGCGTGTCATGTTCAGCGGGCGTCTTGTCGCGCCCCGTGATCCAGTTGTAAAGCTCGCCGTCCGGTAGCTCGATCAGTTCCTCATAGAGGTCCAGCTCCTCAGGCGAGAGCTTTTCCAGCTCGGTATCGGCGAAATGGCCGAGGATCAGGTCCATTTCCTTCATGCCACGATGCCATGAACGAAATTTGAGCCGCCGAAGGCGGGTTTCAAGGTCTTCGGGCGCGGCATCGCTCATTGTCATCTCCTGTCGGTTCAACGCGAGGATATAGACCTCTGAAGCCCGTCTGTCAGCCTCGCGGGGGCGGAGGGAGAGGGTTAGAATAGCCTCATGATTCCGCGGATGCCGAAAATGGATCAAATGAACCCGAAAACGGCCATGAGCCTGCGTTTGAGGAACGGTCGGCACCTGGGATATGCCGAGGGCGGCGATCCTGGAGGGGCGCCCGTGCTCTATTTCCACGGATTCCCCGGATCGCGGCTTGAAGCCACGCTTTTTCCGGTCCCGGGAATCCGCCTGATCGGCGTCGACCGGCCAGGCTACGGCCTCAGCTCGCCCGACCGCCATCGGCGTCTGGTCGATTGGGCGGACGACATTGCCGAGTTCGCGGACCGGATGGAACTGCCGCGCTTCGGCGTGATCGGCCTGTCCGGCGGCGGTCCCTATGGCGCCATGGTCGCTCATGCCCTTGGCGAGCGTGTGAACGCTCTGGCGCTGGTCTGCGGCCTCGGACCGCCCGAAGCGCCGGGCATGACGGTGGGCCGCCTCAAGCTTCTTGGAAGTGTCGGCCAGAGCCGCCTCGCCCGTTTCGGCTTGTCGCAGATTGCACGCCGCCTGATCCATTCCGACCGCGCCATGACGCGGCTGAAGCGGGTAAGGGACCGAATGCCACGCGCAGGCGCCGATATCGACCTCATGCGAGGCGGACTGGAAAGCGCCATGCTGGCGAACTGGCGCGAGGGGCTTTCCCGCTCCTCGCTCGGCATGTCCACCGATGCGCGGATCTATGGCGAGGAATGGCCCTTCGATCCATCCGTGATTGCGGTCCCGACAACCATCTGGCATGGCCGTGCCGACACCATCGTTCCCGTTTCCATAGGCGAGTTCTATGCGAAAGCGATGCCCGAGGCGGAGGTGCATCTTCCCGAAAGCGAGGGACATTTCTCCGTGGTGGTGAACGGTCTCGAACAGATCGCCGCTTTTCTCGCCCGGCATGCGGAAGACGCGGCATGAGACCGGAAATCCTGTTCCCCCTCTTTGCGCCCGCCCGTTCTCTGCCCGGCATCGGCCCCCGCATGGAAAAGCTGGTCGAAAAACTGGCAGGCCCCAATGTCGTCGACTTGCTCTGGCATCTTCCTTCCGGCCTGATCGACCGGCGCGAGCGGCCGAAGATCAATGAAACCAGAGACGGCGAAATCGCCACGATGGAAGTGACGATCGGACTGCATGTGCCGGCGCGGCGGAAAGGCTTGCCCTATCGCATCCATATTCATGACGAAACCGGCGAGATGCAGCTCGTCTTTTTCAATCCACGCGCCGATTATCTCGCACGGACATTTCCCGAAGGCGCAAAGCGCATCATCTCCGGCCGCATAGATTTCTAT
>CAYSVF010000184.1:0-5715 GCA_964434415.1 uncultured Parvibaculum sp. | reverse complement strand
CCGTCACGGTGAAGTGCCGTATCGGCGTGGACGAGCAGGACCCGGAAGACGCGCTTCCCGCCATGGCGCGTGCCGTGCGCGAAGCGGGCTGCGGGACGCTTATCGTTCATGCGCGCAAGGCCTGGTTGAAAGGCTTGTCCCCGAAAGAAAACCGCGACGTGCCACCGCTCGACTATCCGCTGGTCTATCGCCTGAAGCGCGACATGGCCGATATGGAAATCATCATCAATGGCGGCGTCCCCGATCTCGATGCCTGTGCCGACCATCTGGCGCATGTCGACGGCGTCATGCTGGGCCGCGCCGCCTATCAGACGCCCTACGTTCTGGCCGAGGCGGACCGGCGCTTCTACGATCCCGCCGCCGAAATTCCGACCCGCGCAGGGATCCTCGAACGCTTCATCCCCTATGTGGAGCGCGAGCTTGCGGAGGGCACGCATCTCCACGCCATGACGCGCCATATTCTCGGCCTCTACCAGGGCCAGCCCGGCGCGCGCGCCTTCCGCCGTCACATCTCGGAAAACGCTCCGCGCTCCGATGCGGGCATCGAGGTGCTGCGCGAGGCACTGGCCTGTGTCGAACGCGACGCGCCTTCCGCTCTTTCTTCTTCTCTCGAAACTCTGGACGCCTGACAAATGGATCTTACCGGCTCGCTGGGGGCGTACCCCACTCACGAACTGATCGCGCTTGCCCTTGGTCTTGTCGCCACGGGATTGTTCGCGGGCGTCATTGCGGGCCTTCTGGGGGTCGGCGGGGGCATCGTGATCGTGCCGGTGCTCTATCAGGTCTTCACCGTTCTCGATATCGACCCGGCGATCCGTATGCATTTGGCCGTCGGCACATCGCTCGGCACCATTATCCTGACCTCGATACGCTCGGTGCGTGCGCACGCGAAAAGAGGCGCCGTCGATTTCGAACTGCTTCGGCGCTGGGCGCTGCCGGTTCTAATCGGTGTCGCGGTCGGTACGACCTTCGCCGCCAGCGTGAACGGCGATGTCCTGACGACGATCTTCGCTTCCGTCGCGCTTCTCGTCGCCTTCAATCTCGCTTTCGGCAAGGAGAGCTGGCGTCTGGGCAGCGAGCTTCCGTCGAAGCCCTGGCAATACGGCATCGCGTCGATCATCGGCGGGCTTTCCGCGATGATGGGTATTGGCGGCGGTACGTTCGGCGTTACCTATATGACGCTCTTCGGCCGTAACCCGCGAGAGGCGGTGGCGACATCATCCGGGCTCGGCTTGCTGATCTCGGTGCCGGGTGTGGTGGGCTTCATCATCTCCGGCTGGAACGAGCCCCTTCTGCCGCCGTTCAGTCTCGGCTTCGTCAACCTTGTGGGCATGGCGCTCATTGCGCCGCTCACCGTGCTGGCCGCGCCCTGGGGCGCGAACCTCGCGCACCGGATCAGTCACAAGGCGCTGCTGCGCGCCTTCGCGCTTTTCCTCGTGATTTCGTCTCTGCACATGTTCTTCAGGCTGTACGGCTGAGGCGGCTCAAGCGCCGATGATCGCCCAGTTGCCATGGGCGGTTATGATACGCTTTTCGTCGGCGAAGATTTCCGAGCGCAGGAAGCAGATCGCACGGCCTTTCTTCACCATTTCGGCCCGGCCCTCGATCCACTGACCGGCCCTGGCCGATGAAATGAACTCCGTGGTGAGCGAGATGGTCGCGCAGGGCGCGCCGCCGATGGCGTGAAAGACGAGACTGCCCATCATCGTGTCGGCCAGCGTCGTCGCCATGCCGCCATGAAGCATCCCGTAAGGATTGCAGTGCTTCGTCTCCGCGCGAAATCCCCATACGGCGTGCATGTCATCCGTATCGTCGCGTTGCCAGAGCGGTCCGACCAGTCCCTCGAATCCGTCCGCCATGGACGCATCGATGAGGCGAAACCCTTCCGGTGCCTCGCTCATGGCTTGTCTCTCCCCACGAGTCTTCTTCCTAGATTTTCTGGTCGTATTCGCCAACTTCCGGCTGTGCGGACAGGCGCTTGTCGATCTCATGGAACATGTCGCGCATGTTTTTCTCCGAGGTCGGGCTTTCGACCACGACCACCAGACCCGGCTTGTTGGACGAGGCGCGCACAAGCCCCCATGTACCGTCATCCACGGTCACACGCACACCGTTGACCGTCACGAGATCGCGAATATTCTGCCCGATCAGCTTTTCGCCGTTCTCCCGCATGCCGGCAAAGGCCTTCACCATGCGGTCCACGACCTGATACTTCACCTCGTCGGGGCAGTGCGGCGACATGGTGGGCGAGCCCCATGTCATGGGCAGTGCCTCGCGCAGATCCGACATGGTCTTGTCCGGGTTGCGGTCCAGCATGTCGCAAATGGCGATGGCGGACACGAGCCCGTCGTCATAGCCGCGCCCGATCGGCGCGTTGAAGAAATAATGGCCGGACTTCTCGAAGCCCACCAGCGCGTTGATCTCGTTGGCGCGGCGCTTGATATAGGAATGCCCCGTCTTCCAGTAATCCGTCGTGGCGCCATTGCCCTGCAGGATCGGGTCGGTGAGGAAGAGGCCCGTCGATTTCACATCGACGACGAATTTGGCGTTCTCGAACCGGGCCGAAAGATCGCGTGCCAGCATCACGCCCACCTTGTCGGCAAAGATTTCCTCACCCGTATTGTCCACGACGCCGCAGCGGTCGCCGTCGCCGTCGAAGGCAAGGCCGACATCCGCGCCCGTCTCCAGCACCTTGTCGCGCAGGGCGTGGAGCATTTCCATGTCTTCCGGGTTCGGATTGTAATTCGGGAAGGTGAAGTCGAGTTCGCAGTCGAGCGGGATCACCTCCGCGCCGATGCCCTCAAGCACCCGCGGCGCAAAGGCGCCCGCCGTGCCGTTGCCGCAGGCCGCCACGACTTTGAGGGGCTTCTTCAGCTTGTCCCGGTCGGTGAGGTCCTTGATATAACGCTCCGCCATGTCGGGGACATAGATGTAACGTCCGCCGTCGCGCGCCTTGCCTTGGCCCTCGAGCACGATGCGTTTCAGATGCGCCATCTCGTCCGGCCCGAAGGTGAGCGGGCGCTGCGCGCCCATCTTCACACCCGTCCAGCCATTTTCATTATGGCTCGCCGTAACCATGGCAACGGCGGGCACGTCGAGAGCGAATTGCGAAAAATAGGCGACCGGCGACAGCGCAAGCCCGATGTCATGGACTTCGCAACCCGAGCCCATCAGCCCGATGATGAGCGCCTGCTTGATGGAGGCGGAGTAGGAACGGAAATCATGCCCGACGGCGATGGCGGGTTTGACGCCCATTTCGTGCAGCACGGTGCCGAGGCCGAAACCCAGCGCCTGAACGCCCATCAGGTTGATCTGTTCGGGGAAGAGCCACCTGGCGTCATATTCGCGAAACCCCGCAGGGGCGACCAGCGGAAGGTTTTCGAATTCCGGCGTGTTGGGTTTCAGGTCGTCGCGGGGGATAGGCAGCATTCGCAGTTACCTCGGCATTTGAATCGCAGGTCGGACGAACGGGATCATCGCCCGATCGGGCTTCAATGCAATGGCAGTTTGGTGAGAATACGGCAAGAAGGGTTCATTCCCGAAGGATTAGCCGGTCTCCGCTGACTTCGACGCTTCTGAGCCGCCCGAGGAAACTCATCCCCAGCAGCGAGCCGGGCAGGGTGTCGCTACGCATCACCGAGGCGTCCACGTCGCGCAGCACGATATCGCCGATGGATACCTCGTCGAGCCGCATCCGGGCCGCCATGATCCGGCCATTGGCGGTGTCATAGGCGGTGGTATAGCTCAAACGGTTGAGATCGATCCCTGCGCGCTGCGCATCTTCCCGCGTCAAGGCGACATCCGTCGCGCCGGTATCCACCAGGAAATGAACATGGGTCCCGTTGACCATCGCATCGGCATTGAAATGGCCGTTGAGGCCGCGGCTGAGATAGGCGACCCCCGGTTCGGTCTGCACCGGCGCGGAGGGAATGAGCGCGCTTTTCGTGCGCTGCACGAGCCCCCCCAGCTCGGAGCGGTAGCTGTAGCTCACCACCAGCATCAGCGTGATCGCGATCCAGGTCAGCGCCTGCTTGACGGCAAGCCCGGGATTGCCGCGAAAGCCCAGTATCGCACTGCCGAGGATGGCGACGATCAGCACCATGCCGTAGGTAAGCCTGATCTGTGCATCCTGGCTCGACAGGGCGCCCGGAAAGCGGTTGTTGAGAAACAGCACCAGCGCCACCAGTCCCAGCAGCGTCAGTCCCGCATATGCCCATCTGTTGCTCTTCATGAGCGCCATCCTATCCGCTCGATTGTGACCATGTCGTAACCGCACCGCCCGAAATTCGACAGATCCGAATTCAATACGATTCAATATGGGGCCGCTTGAAGGCGGGGGGACAAGCTTATATTTACATGCTATAGTCGAGTTGAAATTATTACCACGACAATGTGATGTGAAATGACCGAGCGCAAGATCGTACCGCTGAGAGGGGGGCAGGAGGACAGCACCGCTGCCAATGCCGCCTCGCATCTTGCGTTGCCCGAGCTGGAAGCCGGCTGGGTCTGGCTGGTAGGCGCCGGGCCGGGCGATCCGGGTCTTCTCACGCTTCATGCCCTGAATGCACTCCGCCAGGCCGATCATGTGGTCTATGACGCGCTGGTGGATGAAACCGTTCTCGAATTTGCCAATCCCCGCGCCACGCTGGAATATGCCGGCAAGCGTGGCGGCAAGCCGAGCCCGAAACAGCGCGACATCTCCTCGCGTCTGGTGGAACTGGCCCGGGCAGGCAAGCGCGTCCTGCGCCTGAAAGGCGGAGATCCTTTCGTTTTCGGCCGGGGCGGTGAAGAAGCGCTGGCGCTGGTGGAGGCCGGTATTCCCTTCCGCATCGTGCCCGGTGTCACCGCCGGGATCGGCGGTCTGGGCTATGCGGGCATTCCCATCACGCATCGCGACGTCAACCACGCGGTCACCTTCGTCACCGGCCATATGGCGGGCGGCGACGTGCCGGAGAATCTGGACTGGGCGGCCATCGCCAAAGGCTCGCCCGTCATCGTCCTCTATATGGCGCTGAAGCATCTGCCTGCGATCACCGAAACGCTCATCGCCAATGGTCGCGCCGGCGCGGAGCCCGTCGCGCTGGTGCGCAATGCGTCGCTCAAAGATCAGACCGTGCTCGAAACCACGCTCGCCACGGCAGCCGCGGATGTGGAGCGCGAAGGCTTCACCGCGCCCGCCATCATCGTCATCGGCGATGTGGTCCGTCTGCGCGAAGGGCTGGACTGGCTGGGCGCGCTGGAAGGCCGCATCCTCAATCCCGATCCGCTGGGCCATCGTCGTCAGCAGGATGCCGGCTAGCTCTGGCGAAGGGCTCTGTCGATTTGTTTGAGGGCCGCTTCCGGTTCGGCCGCCTTTTCGCCGAGCGTTTCGAGACGGCCGGGCAATTGCCGCAAGATCGCCTCGCGCTCGGCATCGCTCATGCCGCCCCAGCCGGCGATTTCCCCCAGCGTCCGGGCGCAGCCCGTGCAAACTCCGCTGCGGCCGTCCACGGCGCAGATCGAAATGCAAGGGGTCCTGATCGGGGCTGAAAAACTCATGCCGGCTCGCCCATTTGCTGAATACCTGTTTTGTGTCGTGGCGCGCGGCGGAGTATAGGACACAGCATCCCCGCTCGCGCAAATCCCATTCGACGAGGCCCATTGATGAATCCCGCCGCTTCCGGCCTGCCCTTCGACGACATCCGCAATCTGCTCGGCAATCCGCCTCCCATGGAG
>CAYSVF010000183.1:0-5748 GCA_964434415.1 uncultured Parvibaculum sp. | reverse complement strand
CTTCCTCGCTGCTCGATGTGCTGGGCGCGATGGAGGCGCAGGCCAAGCGCAGCGACTTCTCGCGGCCTGTTCATGTGGAACCCTTTACCGAGGCCGGCGAGATTGCGGTGCGCTACAATCAGGTACTCGAAAAGTTCAACCGCGAAGTGATGGAGCGCGAGCGCACGGCCGGAGAGCTGCGCGATGCGCGCGACGCTGCGGAGCTTGCCAATTCCACCAAAAGCCAGTTCCTTGCCAATATGAGCCATGAGCTGCGTACGCCGCTCAATGCGATCATCGGATTCTCCGAGCTAATGAATGGCGAGCTTTTCGGGCCGATGGGTAATGAGCGCTACAAGGAATATGTGGACGACATCCACAAATCCTCAAACCATCTGCTGTCGCTCATCAACGATATTCTCGACCTCTCCAAGGTGGAGGCCGACCGGTACGAGCTTTATGAGGAAGAACTCGAGGTCGACCGGATCGTCGAAAGCTGCAGCCGGATGATCCATCATCGCGCGGCCGATGCGGGCGTTTCGCTCCATGTGGAAGTGGAGGAAGGCCTGCCGATGCTCTTTGCCGACAAGCGGGCCATGCGTCAGATCATTCTCAATCTCGTCTCCAATGCAGTGAAGTTCACGCCGAATGGCGGCAAGGTGGAACTCGCCGCCTTCCTCGAGCCGGACCGGCGTCTCGCTTTCCGGGTCAGCGATACGGGGGTGGGCATTGCCAAGGAAGATATTCCGCTGGCGCTCGAACCGTTCCGCCAGATCAATCTGGACAGCACGGTTTATGCCGCGGAGGGAACGGGGCTCGGCCTGCCGCTCACCCGCGCGCTGGCTCGCCTGCATGGCGCGTCGCTCGTCATCGAATCTGTACCGAGCCAGGGCACGACCATCACGGTCCGCATGCCCTATACGCGCACCGTCGAGGACAACACCATGCTCGCCACCGCCTGAGCCGGGGGCTCACAGAGCGGTCAGGGTCGCTTCTTCATCCGGACTTTCGATGAATTGCTGGGCTTCCGCCAGCATCAGGTCGCTTCTTTTCCGCGCCACGCTTTCCCGCACGATGGAGGCGGTCGAGGCGGCGGCCTCCTGCGCGGCCTCCGCGAAATTGCGGTGGCGGAGCAACCGGCCCAGCACAAGGGCGCTGAAAAGGTCGCCTGTGCCTTTGGGCGCCGGCTCGAAGCGCGGCGTCTCCACGGCATGGAAGCTCTCCTCCTCCCTGACGACGATACCGATCCGCCCTGCCGGAGCGGGCGCGGAGGTCAGGCATATCCGGGCGGGGGCGGCGGCGCGCAGCATTTCCTCCGGCGTCGCCTCACCCCGGGGAGTGCCGGTCAGAAGGGCGAGTTCGAAGAGATTGGGGGTTGCGATGTCGGCCCGGGCGATGAGCGCTTGCATGGCGTCCGACACGCCCGGCGCGGCATAGAGCCCGGCTTCCTCATCGCCCAGCAGGGGATCGCACAGAAAAAAGCGCCTGCGCGTTGGCTCGTTTCAGCCGGTCATGCGCCTCGAGAATTGCCTCTTTCTGATCCGGCGCGGCGAGATAGCCCGACATCATGGCGTCGCAGCGGCCAAGCCAGCCCTTCTCGTCCAGCGAGCGGATGAGCGCTGAGATCGTCTCCGCGGGCAGCGGGCCGCCTGCCGGGGCCCCGTAGCCCGGATGATGGGAGAGCAGGGTAGTCGGCACCGGCCAGACCTCGTGTCCGAGTCGTTGCAGGGCGAATACGCCCGCCGAATTGCCGACCGCGCCGTAAACGACCTGGCTCGAAATGCTGAGAATGCGTGCCACGCGCTCCTCTCGATCCTTCGTTCGATCATGTGCGAGGCCAAATGCGGCTTCACACGTGCCGACAGTCTTTATAGTGTCGCCGCATTCTTCACGCGCTATCAAATGGAAGTTCCCCCATGGCAGATTTTACCGCCCGTCCCCGCCGTTCCGTCCTCTATATGCCCGGCTCGAATGCCCGGGCGCTGGAGAAGGCGAAGGAAATTCCCGCCGATGCGCTGATCCTCGATCTGGAGGATGCCGTGGCGCCCGACGCCAAGGAAGAGGCACGCCAACAGGTTTGCGACGCCGTGAAGGCGGGCGGTTATGGCAAGCGCGAAATCGTCATCCGTGTGAATGCGCTCGATACGGCCTGGGGCAAGGACGATATCGCCGCCGCCGTCGCGGCCGGGCCGGACGCCATTCTGGTGCCCAAGATCAACACGCCCGACGATGTGACGCTGGCCGAAAGCCAGATGGCGGCTGCCGGTGCGCCGGTGACCATGCAGCTCTGGTGCATGATCGAAACCCCGCTTGCCATGCTCAACATCAAGGAGATCGGGGCCAAGACCGAGACCTCGCTGCGCATGAATGTCTGGGTGATGGGCACGAACGACATCGCCAAGGAACTGCGCTGCCAGCATACGCCGGAGCGTATGCCGATGATGACCTCGCTGGGGCTCGCTATGCTGGCCGCGCGCGCCCATGGTCTCGTCATTCTCGACGGCGTCTATAACGACATCAAGGACGAGGACGGCTTCCTTGCCATGTGCGAACAGGGCCGCGATCTCGGCATGGACGGCAAGACGCTGATCCATCCAAGCCAGGTCGGCCCCTGCAACAAGGTCTTCTCGCCGGATGAGGAAACGGTCGCGTTTTCCCGCAAGGTGATCGAGGCCTTCGACCAGCCGGAAAATCAGGGCAAGGGCGTTCTCAAGGTCGACGGCAAGATGGTCGAGATACTGCACGCGGAGATCGCGCGGCGCGTCGTGAATGTGGCCGACCAGATCGCGGAACTGGAAAAGGCAAACGGGTGAGCATGAGCATGACAAAGACGAATGAAGGTAATTATTTCGAGGACTTCTCGATCGGGCAGGTCATCCACCATGCGACGCCGCGCACGGTAACGGAGGGCGATGTCGCGCTTTATCAGGCGCTGTTCGGATCGCGTTTCTCTCTGCAATCTTCCGCGGAGGTCGCGCGCCTTTCGGGCTATGCGACCGCGCCGGTGGACGATCTCCTCGCTTTCCATATCGTCTTCGGCAAGACGGTGCCCGACATCTCGCTCAACGCCGTCGCCAATCTCGGCTATGCCGACTGCAAGTTCCATCGGCCGGTCTTTCCGGGCGATACGCTGAGCGCGGACAGCAAGGTCATCGGGCTCAAGGAAAACTCGAACGGCGAAACCGGCGTCGTCTATGTGCGCTCGACCGGGCGCAACCAGCGCGGCGATATCGTGATCGATTATGTGCGCTGGGTGATGGTGCGCAAACGCGACAAGGCCTCGCCCGCGCCGACGCCGGACGTTCCCTCGCTTCCCGATGTGGTGGATCCACATCATCTGATCCCGCCGTCGGAAACCGATTTCCGCAAATTCGATCTTACCGCCTCCGGCTCCCGGCATCTCTGGGACGATTACGAGGTGGGCGAGAAGATCGACCATGTGGATGGCATCACCATCGAGGAAGCCGAGCACATGATGGCGACGCGCCTTTACCAGAACACGGCAAAGGTGCATTTCAACCAGTTCACGGAAGGCCAGGGGCGCTTCGGCCGCCGGCTGATCTATGGCGGGCATGTGATTTCGCTGGCCCGTTCGCTTTCCTTCAATGGGCTTGGCAATGCGGTGCTGTTCGGCGCCATCAATGGCGGGCGTCATGTCGCGCCCTGCTTTGCGGGCAATACGGTGTTCGCCTGGACGGAAGTGCTGGAGAAATCGGAACTCGACCGCCGTACCGATCTCGGTGCGCTCAGGCTTCGCACCCTTGCCACCAAGGACGCCCCGTGCACGAACTTCCCGGGTCCGCTTGAGAAGGGTTATGCGGAAGGCGTCATTCTCGATCTCGACTATTGGGTGTTCATGCCGCGACGCTGATCGCGGTTGGGGAGGCTGAAATGGCGGAAATCGATGTGGCGGGGGAGGGCCCGTTTGACGACGGGATGGGAAATCCGGCGCTTCGCTCCGGGGCGAGCGTGGATTTCGAGGGGGCGTGGCGCGATGCCTGTCATGGCCGCGCCATCCCCTTGCGCAAGGATATCGGTCTCAAGCCCTTCGCGCGCTTTGCGCCATGGATGGCGATCATCGAGCCGGACAAGGAAAAGCCTGTGCTGCCCTACCGGCTCGTCGGGTCGGGGTTTTTCGATTTCTTCGGCGCGGATCTGACGGGCATGGACTATCTGTCGCTTGTCGACCCGGCGATCGCCCAAGATGCCTATGACAGTGTGCGGGCGCTGATGGCGAAGCCTTGTGGCCTCTGGCAGTTCACGCCGGTGGTGGAAGCGAATGGCCGCCGCACTGATTACGAATATACGATCTTTCCCCTCGCCAGAGGCGAAGGAGAGGCAGACCAGATTCTCGTCTATGTGCATATCGATCTGACGCCCGCCGATGCTATGCCCGAGGTGCAGATGTTCGAGGGAGCCGCTGTCTGGCGCTGGATCGATATCGGGTATGGCATCCCGCCCCTGACGTCGCCTTTCTTTTGAACGGCTCATTCGGGCGGCAAGGTTGTCGCTGCGGTATGCGTTACATGTGAGAATCGTTCGCAAAAAGAATGGGTTACGGCATCACGTGATGTTTGCGTTGCGACATATCGCGCGGTAAACAACAGCCACGACACACGACTCCACGCCTTGCCCGGAGCCGGACAGTGCGCGGCGCCCGCCGCGCCTCGGCCAGGGAGTTCTAACGAGGACGCGAAGATGGCTGATACGCAACCGGTTTCACGGCCACTTTCCCCGCATCTGCAGATTTATCGCCGCACGATGACCATGATGATGTCGATCGCGCACCGCATCAGCGGGGCGGCGCTCTATATCGGCACGCTGATTCTGGCCTGGTGGCTGCTTTCGGTGGCGGCGGGCCCCAATGCCTATTCGCTCTTCGAGAGCTTCATCTCATGGTGGGTCGGCAAGCTTCTCCTGTTCGGCTTCACCTGGGCGCTGATGCACCACATGCTCGGTGGTATCCGCCACTTCATCTGGGACATGGGCAAGGGCTTCTCGCTCGGCTTTGCGAATTTCATGGCCTGGATGACGCTGGTCGGCGGCTTCGTGCTGACTATCTTCGTCTGGTGGATCGGCTACAGCATGATGGGAGCCATGTGATGAGCGATATGCGTACCCCTTACAGCCGCGTGCATGGCCTCGGTTCGGCCCGCTCCGGCTCCGGCCATTTCATCCTCCAGCGCGTAACGGCGGTGGCGAACGTCTTTCTGGCGATCTTTCTGATCGCCTCGGTGGTCGCGCTGACGGGCAGCGACTATGAGACGGTTCGCGCCTATCTGGCCAATCCGCTGGTTGTCATCCTCATGCTGGCCCTCATCATTTCCGGCATCCTGCATATGCGGGCCGGGATGCAGGTCATCATCGAAGACTATGTGACCGGTGAGAGCGCAAAGTTCCTCTCGCTGATCGGCAATACGTTCTTTTCCTTCCTGGTCGGTCTCGCCTGCGTTTTCGCGGCGCTGAAGATCGGTTTCGGGGCGTAAAACAAGAGATCGGGCTCATGGCGGCAGCATCCAACGACTACACATTCAACGATCATACTTTCGATGTCGTGGTGGTGGGCGCCGGCGGCGCCGGCCTTCGCGCGACGCTGGGTTGCGTGGAACGCGGCCTTTCGACGGCCTGCATCTCGAAGGTTTTCCCCACCCGCAGCCACACTGTGGCGGCGCAGGGCGGCGTTGCCGCCTCGCTCGGCAATATGGGCGAGGATAACTGGCGCTGGCACATGTACGACACCGTGAAGGGGTCGGACTGGCTGGGCGACCA
>CAYSVF010000182.1:0-5751 GCA_964434415.1 uncultured Parvibaculum sp. | reverse complement strand
AGGATATTGCTGCGGTCGCGCGCCGAGGCTGCGCCGAGCAGCTCTTCGAAGGTCGAGACGTAGCGATCGACATAGGTGCGAAATTCGCCGTCGCTCTTGTACTTCGAGGCGATCTGGTCGAACAGTTCCCGGCCCGACAGATTGTAGAGACGACGAGTGAAGACATTTCGCTCGCCCGCCTGGTAGCGCCGCCACAAATCGGGCGGCGGGCTTTGCTCCAGCGCCCGGTCGAGATCGATCGCCAGCGATTGCAGCGTTTCGAAGACATTCACCGACGCCCGCTGGAAGGCATCCTCGTTCATCCGGGGATCGGGCATAGCCTGCCCGGCCTGCTGTTCGCCGGCGGCGGCCAGCAGTTCCGACATCGCCCAGGGCCGTTCGCCTTTTTCGTCGGCGCGCGTGGAGCTCTGCCGGGACAGGTCGTGAAGCGGCTCATGCGTCCGGCGCGACGGCTGCTCGGGGGCGGGGCTGGAGCGGTCGATCACGCGGGCATGGCGCACCACGATCTCCGCGATGCTGGCCAGTGCCGAGACCTGGTCTTCCAGCACCTTGCGCAGTGCGTCGGCGCTTTCCATCGCTTCGTCCGGAAGGTCGTCGATGCGCCGGGAGAGTTCGTCGCTGGCAAGCTGCAGGTCGCTGCTGGCCGTGCGGGCGGTATTGCCGAGTTGTTCCATGACGACCGAGAGGCGCGAGGTGGTGTCTTCTCCCTGCGTGACGGTGCGTTCGATGAGGGATTGAATTTCGCCGCCGCGCTTGTCGAGATCGGCATGGATCGCCGCCGTCACACGGCCTACCTCCTCTCGCATTTCAGCGGTCGCTGCTTTCAGGCGGTCGGTGGTGCTCGATATGGCGTCGGCAGTGCTCTTGTTCACTTCGTTGTCGAGCGCGCTGCCGGCATCTTTCAGTTCCTGCACCGTGGCGCCGATTGCGCGCGTCGCCGCACCTGCCGACCGGCTGACTGCGGCCGAGGTCGTTTCCGCTTCTTCCGCAGCGCGGGCGAGTTCGGCCGATACGCTTTCGCGCAGTGCCGTCGCCTTGTCGTGGGCGCGGGCGAAATTGTCGTCGATCCCCTGGGAAAGCTGTCCAACCGCCTTGCTGATCTGATCGGTATGGCCGGCCAGCGCCGTGTCGGCGGCCTGCATGGTGTCGCGGTGCAGTTCGAAGATCGACTGAAGGCGCGCATGCTCCTTTTCGAGCCGTTGGGCTGCTTCCGCGATGAGGTCGCGCTGGGTCTCGTAGCGCTGCGAGAGTTCCTCGGCGCGGGTGAGTGCATTGCTCGATACGACTTCGAGGCGTGACGACTGGCGGTCCAGCATGGCGGCGGTGGCGTCGGCTCCGACGCGGGCCGCCTCGCCCGTGCGCGACAGCGCTTCCGTTTGCGAGGAGAGGCGGGTGGTGGCCTCCGCGATACCGGTTTCCGCCTCCTGTGCCACCGTGCGCACCGCGTCGACTTCGTTGCGGATTGCGCGGGAAATCGTATCGCTCTGGGATCCCAGCGTATGGGAGAGTTCTTCCAGGTTCTGCCGGTGGCGTTTCAGCAGTTCTTCCATGGTGCGGGTGCGGAATTCGGCCCGGCCGGTTCCCCGCTCGATCTCGGCAACTTCGCCGGTCACGACATCCTTGAGGCTCGTGGCGCGTTGTACCGCTTCATCGAGGCCTGATTTCAGGTCGTCGAGTTCGCGGCGGACCGCCTGCGCGATAGAGGCGATTTCGCCGGCTGCGGTATCTTCCGGGTCGGAGAGGCGGATGGCGGTCCGGGCAAGCGCCTCCGACATCAGCCGCATTTCCTGCCCGCGCCAGACCGTGTAGGTCAGCATCCAGATCAGCAGGAGCGGAAAGATGAGGGCGGCGCCCAGTACCGCCAGCTGTTCGGGCGCCTGGGCGTGTAGCACTTCAGGGCCGTAAAACCCCCAGAGATAGGCCCCCGCCGCACCGAGAACGAAAATGCTCGCCAGTACGGCCAGCGTCAGGATGCGCGGATTGGGCCGCCGCGAAATCATGCGGTAAAGGGCGCCGCCCGACGGGCTGTCCTCATTGGCGGCGCGAACGCCAGCTGCCTTCGTCGTCGCCGCAGCGGGCGTTTCTTCGGCCGAAGGAGACGCATTGCTCGCCAAGTCGCTGTTTTTCATCTGGTTTTGCCGGAGCTATGAGGGCTGTGTTTGTCCGATAGGGTGTCGGATGGCCGCCAAGGCGTCAACTTGAAGCAACACTCGCGAGCCGATTGCGGGTAACCGCGACAATTTTAACGATTCAGCCATGCCGAATCGGTAGCCTTTTTCTTTGTAACTGTGGGGTACCGGCTGAGGAGCCAAGGCATGAAACCGATGAAACTGGCCGAGGATACCGTTTGTATGCCCGTCGCCGCGAATGCCCGCCCGATCGATCTGGTGCATCTTTCCAAATACACGCTCGGTAATCGCGATCTGGAAAATGAGCTCATGGGCCTTTTCCGGGCGCAGGCCGACGTTTATCTGGGCCGTCTCGCCGAGGCGGCCAATGATGAAGACTGGGTGTCGGCGGCGCATAGCCTGAAGGGCAGTGCAAAGGCCCTCGGCGCGTGGAAGCTGGCCGATCTGGCGGAATTCGCCGAGCGCGGCGCGGCCGCGTCCGAGCGGCCGGAAGCGCTGAAAGAGATCAGGGTGGCGGTTGCGGCCGTGAACGCCTTTATCGACGGTTTCCGCGAGGCGTAGGAAGCCGCGCGTCAGTATCTCGCGTCGGGCCTTGCAATGGGGCCGTCGTCCGTGAGGGCAATATGCGTGAGCGTTTGTTCGTCATGGTTCATGCGCCATGACAGCAGTTTCTGCGCATAATCGAGCACGAGCGGCAGATAGGCCGGGTCGTTTGCCCGGTTCGCCATTTCGTGCGGATCTTTATCCAGATCGAAAAAGAGCGGCGGCAAATGCGTGAAGTGAACGTATTTGAACCGGTCGTCGCGGATGATGTTCATCGTGCATTGATGCAGCGTCAGGCCGAGCTTCTTCTCCGCCGTATCGTCCGCCGGGTCGCGGAAATCGAATTCCCAATGCGCTTGCCTGCGCCATGAGGCAGGCGTTTCCGATCCTTCGAGGAAGGGACGGAGCGAGGCGCCGTCACATTGGACGGGTGTTTCCGCGCCGATCAGGTCCAGCATGGTGGGCATGATGTCCACGTTTTCAGTGAAGCTCCGAACAATCTTGCCGCGTTCCGCATCGGCAGCGGGGCGGGGATCGCGGATGATCAGCGGAATGCGATAGGAGGCGTCGAAATAGCCGCCTTTGCCCAGCAGCCAGTGATCGCCCATCTGCTCGCCATGGTCGGAAGTGAAGACGATAAGCGTGTTGTCCCAGAGATCGAGCGCCTTCAGCATGTCGAAGACGCGGCCCAGCGCATCGTCCACTTCGCTCATCAGGCCGTAATAGACCGCCTTCATGCGGCGAAGTTTCTTTTCATCGTCCGGGCAGGTGTAGAGCTTGCGGGAGAGCTGATGGGCAAGCCAGGGATGTTGGCCGCCTTCCTCCTCGCGCGTTTCGGCGCGGGCGAAGCCCGGCACTTCCGCCGGATCGTACATGGAGGAATAGGGCTCCGGGGCCACGAAAGGCGGGTGCGGGCGCAGCAGGGAGAGATGGGCGATGAACGGGCTTCCTTCATTTCCCGCCGCCTCTTTGAGGTAATCCATCAGCCGGTTGGTGAGAAAGGCCGTGTCGTCGATCTCCGGCCCGTAGACGAGCGGGCGGGGATGCGGCGCGCCGTCCTCATATTCGGGGCCGGGCGCGCGCACGCCATAGGCATGGCGGATGTCGTCCGGCACCTCGTAGCCGTTTGCGGCCAGCCAATCGGTCCAGGGGGTGGGCCAGGTGCCCATCATGCAGACGGGACGGATGCCGGGCAGGGGGCCTTCATAGGTCTTGAGCCATGGGCTGTCTTCTTCCAGTTCCCGCGGGTCGTTTGCGGTGTCGGTGTAGCCGAACAGCACCGGATCGTAGCCGATGCGGCCGGCTTCCAGCGCCCAGTTGGTGTGGCGGGCATCGAGCGGGGTGCCATTGGTGCCGGAGCGGTGGTTCTGGAGGTACATGCCGGTATGGAGCGTGGCGCGGGACGGCCCGCAGGGCGCGGCATTGGCGAAATGATTGGCGAAAAGCACGCCGTCCGCGGCCAGAGCGTCCAGATGCGGCGTTTTCACCATCGGGTGGCCCAGCGCGGACAGGCAGTCCCCTCGCCACTGGTCGGCCGTGATAAAAAGGATATTGAGCGGCTTTTCCCTTGTAGCGTCGACGGTCATCCCCAAATCCCCTTACTTAGACACCGGGCTTGCCCAAAAGCGGCTGGACGGGCGGCAAGTCATCATGATAACTCCCTGCGAGCCCGGTTTTTCCGACATCACGGACAAAAGAATAAAGCAAGATGGCGAAGATTACTTATATCGAGCATAGCGGCACCGAACACGTCATCGACGTCGAGAACGGCATGACGGTGATGGAAGGTGCGATCAAGAATTCCATTCCGGGCATCGATGCCGATTGCGGCGGCGCCTGCGCTTGCGCGACGTGCCATGTCTATGTGGACGAGAGCTGGATGGACAAGGTCGGTCCGGCGGAGTCCATGGAAGAGGACATGCTCGACTTCGCGTTCGACGTGAAGCCCAACAGCCGGCTTTCCTGCCAGATCAAGGTTTCGGACGAGCTGGACGGCCTGCGCGTGACCACGCCGGAAAAGCAGTTCTGATTTTCCTTTAAATTCAATCGGTTCCGGTCTTCTTCGCCCTGGCGTCGAAGACCGTGTATTCGTGCTCGATCGACTTTTCGATCAGCAGCCGCCAGAGCGGCTCGGCGATGGCGGGGGAGAGGCCGGCGCGTTCGGCCTCCGCCACCACTTTTTCCACCACATCCTCGATCCGCGCATTGTCGCGCACGGCGCTGCGCTCGCCCTTGATGTGGCCGGCCTGCTCGATATAACCCTGCCGTTCCGCCAGTAATTTCACGAGTTCCCGGTCGAGCCGGTCGATCTCGCTGCGGACTTCCTGCATCGTGTTGCATTTCACCATGGGGGGTACTCCGGACGGATTGTGGCGGTGCGTCATGCTGCGCGCACAACATAGGCAGAACGGCGCGTTTGTCACGGCTTGAAATGCGAGATCGGGCGAGTGTTTGTCGAGGTTGGGGAGAGGTTTCGGCGAGGTTGGGGCGAGATTGGTCCCCTGCCTCCGCCTGTGCCCATGGTGCGCCCATGGGTCGCCTCTTCGCAGCGTCAAATCGGGGGTATTTTTCTCTTGGCTCTCAGGCGTAGCGCACCTATATATGCAGCCGAACTTGTGAAATAAAATTAATCACATGGTTTGCGCGTGATTTTCGCGCGCAACCCGCCGCGCGACGGATACAGGTATCAAGGATGACTCAAGAAACGATCACCACGGATGTCGTCATCATCGGGGCCGGCCCGGTGGGGCTCTTCGCCGTCTTCGAACTGGGTCTGCTCGACCTGAAATGCCATCTGGTGGACATTCTGGACAAGCCGGGCGGGCAGTGCGCGGAGCTTTATCCCGAAAAGCCGATCTACGACATTCCCGGCCTCCCGGTCGTGAGCGGCCAGGAACTGACCGACCGGCTGATGGAGCAGGCGGCGCCGTTCCATCCGGAATATCACTACAACGAGATGGTCGAGGAGCTCTCCAAGAACGAGGACGGCACCTTCCATCTCAAGACGGATGGCGGGCTGACCTTTAACGCGAAGGCGGTGGTGATCGCGGCGGGCGGCGGCAGCTTCCAGCCCAAGAAG